>CAJOQW010000021.1 GCA_905236955.1 uncultured Bacteroidales bacterium | reverse complement strand
TTACCCTTCCAGCTCGGCGGAGGGGTTTCTTCTATGACCGGAAGGAGGGCCTCGTTCAGGCGTGATGTGGGAATATGGCGCGAGTAGTTTTCGTTCACCATGGACACTGCATTCAGGACATCCTGGATGCGCTGCTTGTTCACTACCGAAGTGAAGATTATAGGCACGTCGTCGAACGGCTGGAGACGTTCCTTCAAGGACTTCGTGTATTCCCTCATGGTAGATGAATCCTTAATGAAAAGGTCCCATTTGTTGACAACCAGCACGCAGCCCTTGCGGTTCCTCAATATGAGATTCCAAATATTCATGTCCTGGGCCTCCATGCCCGTGGTGGCGTCTATCATCATGACGCAGATGTCGGAATGCTCTATGGCCCTGATGCTGCGCATCACCGAGTAGAACTCGAGATCTTCATTGACCTTGGCCTTCTTGCGAATGCCGGCGGTATCGACGAGCATGAACTCGTGGCCGAACTTGTTATAATGTGTCTCGATACTGTCGCGGGTGGTGCCGGCTACAGGGGTTACTATGTTCCTCTCTTCGCCCAGGAGGGCGTTGGTGAGCGAAGACTTGCCGACATTCGGTTTGCCGACGATGGCTATCCTGGGCAGGCCGGCATACGGGTCCTCCGCCTGTTCCTCCGCAGGCAGGACATCCACTACGGCATCCAGGAGGTCGCCCGTGCCGCTCCCGTTGGCGGCGGAAATGGAATATACTTCACCCAGGCCGAGACCATAGAACTGATATGTGTCGTAGACCTTGTCACCGTTATCCACCTTGTTGACGCATAGTATTACCGGTTTGCGGCTGCGGCGCAGGACATCGGCGATGCCTTCGTCATAGTCGGTGATGCCTGTGGCGGCCTCGACCATGAAAATTATCACGTCGGATTCTTCGATGGCAATCTCCACCTGACGCCGGATTGCGGCCTCGAACACGTCTTCGGAACCGACGGCATAACCGCCCGTATCCACTACCGAGAACTCACGGCCGTTCCAGTCCGACCTGCCGTAGTGGCGGTCCCTGGTGACACCGGAAGTGTCGTCTACTATTGCCTGCCTCATGCCTACGAGGCGGTTGAAAAGGGTGGACTTGCCCACATTGGGACGTCCTACGATCGCTACGAGTGACATCCTTGTCTATTTGCTTTTAACATTTTCCAATCCGTAAAGGGAGCAGCCTTTGCAGGCGTCGGAATAAACACCGCTGCACCGAGCCCCTCCACCTTGCCCGCCTTCATGCTGCAGACGGGCGTCCTCATCCTTGTAGCAGGTGATTCCCCGCTTCTTCATCTCTTCGTTGCTGCCCACGTCGTATTGCGGGAACCCCTTGTGGAAGAGGATGCCGACGCACATCCCCAGCACGCAGAGCCCTATGAGCATGAGGGCGGCGACGAAGACTTTCATATGCTAATAATCCTGGTGGAATACCGGGCTGATGGGTTCGTACATATAAACGTTGCGCATCATGAGGGCGAAAAGGTCGGTCATGCTGACAACGCGTATCTTGGGATCGCCCGAGAGTTCCGGATGCGGGATGGTATCGGTGACGTAAACCTCGTCGATCTCGGAAGCGGCGATCTTGTCTTTTGCATATACGCCCTTCGTATCCATGCTCAGAAGGGCGTGCGTGACGCAGGCGCGAACACTTGCGGCGCCCATCTTCTTCAACTCGGAAGCGGCCTTGCACAGGGTGCCCGCCGTGTCGATGATATCGTCAACCATTACCACATCGCGGCCCTCGACGTCGCCGATGACCCTCAGCGTGCTGACTTCGTTCTGCTTGATGCGGGTCTTGTGGCAGATGATGATGGGAGGCTCTTCGCCGGTGAGTTTCTTGAGGGTGGTGGCATAGAAGTTCGCCCTCTTCGCCCCGCCTATGTCCGGAGACGCGATGGAAAGGTTGGGCAGGTGCAGGTCCTGTATCTTCTGGAGGAATATGTTGCTTGCCATCAGATGGTCCACCGGTATGTCGAAAAAGCCCTGGATCTGGTCGGCATGCAGGTCGCAGGTCATGATCCGGTCGGCTCCTGCAGCACGGATGAGGTTGGCAACGAGTTTGGCCCCTATGCTGGTACGAGGCTTGTCCTTGCGGTCCTGACGAGCCCAGCCGAAGTAGGGCGTGACCACGATGACCTTGGAGGCGGAAGCCCGCTTGGCGGCATCGATGCACAACAGCAGTTCCATGAGATTCTCCGTGGGTGCGAAAGTGCTCTGGATGATGAACACCGTGGCTCCGCGCACGCTGTCATGATAATAGGGCTGGAACTCCCCGTCGGAGAAATGCTTTATCTCAAGCCCCCCGAGCCGGACCTTGTCTTCATCGTCGATGTCCAGCTTCTTGAGACGTGAAACCACTTTTTGCGCGAAAGCCCTGGAGGCATCGCAGCAAAAAACCATCATTCTGTGTTCGTGTTGCATTTGATTATATCGTTTTTAGGATAGAATCGATATGGTCGAGGACTTCTTCCTTGCCCATCGAGGTGCTGGATGAGGTGGTGAACACCGGCGGCAGTTCCTCCCATTGTTCCAGCAGGACGGCAGCGTTGCGCTCCAGCTGGGCCTTGAGCACGTTGGGCCCCTGCTTGTCGCACTTGGTATATACTATCGAGAATGGCACCCCGGCCTCCCCGAGGGAGGCGATGAAGTCGAGGTCGATCTTCTGGATGTCGTGGCGGGAGTCCAGGAGGACGAAAAGAAGCACCATCTCTTCGGAATTGACTATGTAATCGTCGATGACCCTGGAGAGGTCTTCCCGTTCTTTCTTCGGCATCTTGGCATAACCGTAACCGGGCAGGTCAACCAGATACCAGGAATCGTTGATCAGGAAATGGTTGACCAGTTTGGTCTTGCCCGGGGTGGAAGACGTCTTCGCGAGGGAGGACACCCCGGTAAGCATGTTGATCAGCGAAGATTTACCCACGTTGGAGCGTCCGATGAAGGCGAATTCCGGCAGTCTTCTACGTGGACGCTGCTCCACACGGGTGCTGCTGCCTGAGAACGATGCCGACGTAATCTTCATGATATGCAAAAATAATCAAATTTCGGGGATTATTTCAATGCATATCCTTATTCTTCGGGTAAAGGATGGTGAAACACGCTCCGCCGAGGGCGAATGATTTGCTGTACGAAATGGATGCCTCGCACCTCTGGAGTATGCTGCGGGAAATTGCGAGGCCCAGGCCGCTGCCCCCGGTCTTGGTCGTGAAATTGGGCGTGAAGAGTTTCCCTTCGTTCTCCGGGGCGACTCCGGCACCGTTGTCTTCGAACACGATGTCGTAATAACCGTCCTTGACAGAGTTGCGCAGTGACACCATGACGCGCCCGCCCCCCACGCCTTCCAGGGCCTGCATGGCGTTGTTTATGAGGTTCACGAAGACCCGGGTGAGCTGGGGCTTCGGACCCATCACCACGGCGTCTTCCAGTCCGAAATAGTCGATCTTCACGTCATCGCGGCCCGAGAACATGGAGATTTCTTCCTTGAGCGTCTTGTCCAGGTTGATCTCGGATGGCTCTTCGGTGTAGAGCTTGGCGAAGGTGGAGAATTCGTTGGCGGTATCGGTGAGGAGGTCGATATGGTCGAGGAGCACCTTCGAAACCTCGTCGAACTTCTCCTGCCAGGCAGGGTCGCCTTTGCCCTTGAGGCGCACCAGGCGCTGGATTTGGAGCTTCATCGGGGTAAGCGGGTTCTTGATCTCGTGGGCAACCTGGCGCGCCATGCCGCTCCAGGCCTTGTCCCGTTCGGCTTCCGCAAGCTGGCGGGAGCTTTCGGAAAGGTCGGTGACCATGCGGTTGTATGCATTCACGAGCGATGTGATCTCGTCCTGCTTGTCGTAGCGGATGTATTCGAGGGAGTCCAGATTGGCGTCCTCCATCTTGCGGCCTATCTCCAGGAGCGGCTTGAACATGCGTTCCAGTACGCTGCGGGTCATGAAACTGGCGCAAAGGAGCAGGAAGACGAACACGGAGAAGATCATGATGAGATGGTTGGCCGCATTCGTCTCGAAATCGTAGGTGTCGTCGGTATAAGGGGCGCAGATTATGGCGATGATGTCGCCCTCGTCCCCCACGAGCGGGGCATACATGCTGTAGAAGCTGCGTCTCCTGACGCTCTCCTTCTGGATGTAATAGCGGCTCGTGAGCTGCATTATGTTGCGGTATGCCTCGCCGTCTATGCGGCTGTCCATCAACATCCTGTCGAAAACCGCGGGGGCGGTGCTCATCATCACCAGGCCGTCGTCATCGTACAGGGTGACATCGGAATTGGTATTGTTGCCCACGTCCTCTATGAGCCTCAGCACGTCGTTGCTGCGCAGGTCGGCGGATGAACGGGCACCCCTTATGCGTCCTGAGATGCTGGCCGCTATCGAATTGATCTTCTCGGTCATGAGGGTGCGCCGGTTCTGCTCGTTGCGCCCGTAAACGAAGAACACGCTCACGGCCGCCATACTTACCAGGGCAAGGGACAGCGAGAGCATGATCACCCAGCTGAGACGGGTGCTGAAATAATTCCTGTCGAAGATCTTCTCGCGGCGGCGGATACGGAGGGTCAAAGTGAAGGAGATGAAAGCGATGAGCGCGATGAAGATGCCGGCCACCGCATAATAGATGGCGTTGATGGTACGGCGGGATACTATGACCGATTCATCCTCCGCGACGCGGTATATGAAATGGGTGTACCCTCCCCTCTTGAGATTACTGCTCGCATTCCCATAGACAGTCTCCTCCAGCGACTTGTCCATGTGCACCGGATACCCGTAATTCCCCCTGAGGGTGACGATTCCGGGACCCTGGTAGCGGGCGAAAGAGTAACTGGAAGGAATAAGGACCTGGCCCGGAGTGGTCTCGCCCAGTATGCTGGAATATCCGCGGTAGCGCCAGTCGCCCTTCTGCTCCACCTGGAGCAGGATGTTGGTGATACCGTATCCGGGGATGCCGTACGAGAAAACGGCCGAGTAAGAAGCCAGGCCGTCCTTCTCTTCCTTGTAGAGGAACCTGGTGCCCGGGGAAATGTACTCCCCGTCCAAGAGGGCGGAAAGGTCTATCTGGTTCCCTACCGACACCATCAGGTCGTACTCCTGGGCCACGCGCGGAAGGTAGGTGTCCGCTATCCTGTTGCGTATTGATGAGCCGGCGTTGTCCAGGGCCGAAAGGGTGGCTATCACAACATCGGAGGCTATCTGGTTCTCGACGCTGCGAAGTTGCATCTCAAGGCCTATATCCCTGGAGACGGCAAGGCGGTTGGCCCAGACTTCGAGGCTCTCCTGCTCCTTCTGGAATCCGAACCATGCCGTGTTGGCCACGAGATAGACCGCCGCCATGAGCGAGAAGCATATCCGGTTCGACATGGACAGGGAGTCCAGATGGAAACCGAACATCCTGCTGATGAGGGGCTGGGCCATCTGGAAGAGCATCGGAAGGCAGGACAGGATCAATATGAGCATCAGGTAGACAAGAGCGCTGATGCCCGAGAACTCCTTTATCTTGTAAATCTCGAGGCAGATATTGGAATTGAGGACGATACTCCTTATGGCAAGGTATGAGAAAACCACGATGCCGGCGCATACCATGAGCAACAAAAGCGCCCTTAGCCATCTGGCTCCGACCTTGGCGAAAATGGCGTGGATCTCCCTTCGCACGAGGAAGCAACTCCATACCGTGACCGTGATCATGAGGGAAAGCAGGATGAGCCCGCCAAGGGAGTAGAACACCCTGCCGTCGGCATAGAGAAGGGGTGAGAACAGTCCGGTGTTGCCGCTTACCGCCGCTCCGTTGAAATAGAAAAGCGAGAGGACCCCGAGGGACGGGATGAGGGTGAAAGCCAGGTTCTTCAGCGACGGAGCCGAATACAGGAAGATCAATCCGGCGGAAAGCAGCAGGGAAAGCGCGATCCACAACAGGGTCGTATCCGCCGAAGTCGAAGCGTCGAGCGAATCATACATGACCTTGAACATGGGCTGCCCCGAAACCGTCACGGCGGAACCTCCGCTGGAACTGAGTTCGTCCACGGAGTAGTTCCCTGGCACTGCGAGCCGGGGATTGACGCCGTTGAAGCTCCTGTCGTCGAGGGTATTCTTGATCTCGAGCCCGGCAATGACGTGCATGTTGTCCTTGTCCATGGCCCGGAGAAGGTACCATTTCGGGCCTATGTTCTTGAAAGACAGGTTTTCGCCCACATCCCGCAAAGGAGAGTTGAAGCCCGGGCGAGGGTTGGCCAGATTCTGGAACCGCATCCCCGGATTCAAGGCGTCGTCAGCTGTCGGAAAACGGTTCGCCCAGCTCTGGAGGCTGTCCCCGACATAACGGTATATGACCATATCTTCGGGAAGGCCTTTCAGTTCCAGCCACCGGTCGGCGGGGATGTCCATGGCCTTCGCGGCGAAAGACTCCAAGATACGCAGCCGCGAACCGAGCTTGCGTTCGAGTTTCCTGGCGGCGGCATCGGTATCGGACCTCGTCCGCGAACCGAACGAGGCCACGAGCAGTACGAGGCTCGCCACCAGCATGCACAATGCGGCAATACGGTATATCCCTGGATTCTTATGGCTCATTCGTGATGATACGGCTCGCCCTTAAGTATGGTGAAAGCGCGATAGAGCTGTTCTGCAAAAACCGTTCTCACCATCTGATGGTTGAATGTCATTTTGGAAAGGGAAATCTTGCCCGAGGCGTGCTCGTAAACCTCGGGTGAGAAACCATAGGCCCCGCCGACTACGAAAACGATATCCTTCGAGGCATGCGAAAGTTTCTCCTGAAGCGCGGCCGCGAATTCCACCGAGCGGTATTCCCGGCCGCGTTCGTCGAGAAGGATGATTTCGCCCTGGCCGGCAGCCTTCAGCACAAGGGCGCCTTCACGCTCCTTTATTTGAGCCTCGGTGAGGGAGGAAACCCCTTTGAGTTCGGGGATTTCCTTTATCTCGAAAGGGACGTAATGCCTCAGGCGGGATGAATACTCATCCAACCCCTCCCTTACCCACGGGACAACAGTCCTTCCGACCGTTATGAGCGTTATGCGCATTGTATGCAAAGATAATAACGTGGCTCAGAATTTGCAAATACTCTTGTCCGTATGACATCGCACAGGATAGTCTTCCCCCTGTTCCTCGCCCTGCTGCTTTTCAGCGGTCCCCGTCTCCGCGCGCAGTCGGGCGGTTACGATGTGTTCGTTCCGATAACCAAATACATGTCCCAGGGGGACGTGGAATCCATTTCGGCCTGGTATGCGAAGAATCTCGACATAACCGTCCTGAACCAGGGAGGCAATTCCAGCCGCCAGCAGGCCAAACAGATCCTCAAGACATTCTTCGAAACATACACCCCGCGTTCTTTCAAGGTCAACTACACTGCCGGCAGGGCCAACATGAAATATGCCGTTGGCACTCTCAACGCGGGCGGCGAAATCTTCCTGGTCACCATCTTCGTCTCCTCGAAAGGAGACACCTACACAATCCAGCAGATGAAAATAGAAAGGGTCCAGTAAAAGTATTTTTACCGGACCTTTCCTTATGCGTGAAACTTGGTTTACTGCCTCTGGCCGTATGCACGGTCCGTGGTGTTGACCGTGATGACGTCTCCCTGGTTGATGAAGAGGGGAACCATGATCTTGGCCCCGGTCTCGAGGGTGACCTCCTTGAGTGCGCTGGTGCTGGCGGTGTTGCCCTTCACGGCGGGCTCGGCATACGTGACCTCGAGGGTGACATAGGTGGGAAGCTCGCAGGTGAGGCATCTTTCTTCGCCCACGACGAACATCATTTCCACGTGCTGGCCCTCCTTCATAAGGTCGGAGTTGTCAACCACGTCCTTGGGGAGGTGGATCTGCTCGTAGGTTTCCTCATGCATGAAGTTGAAGCCTTCCTCGTCGGCATAGAGGAACTGATAGGGACGCCTTTCAACTTCGATGGTCTCGATCTTGGCGCCTGCGGTGAAGGTGTTTTCAAGGATGCGGCCATTCTCGAGGTTGCGGAGTTTGCACTTCACGAAAGCGGGACCCTTGCCGGGTTTTACGTGCTGGAACCAGACGATGGCGCAGGGCTTCCCGTTGAAATTCATGCAAAGACCGTTTTTGAAATCAGCTGTTGTTGCCATAATAATGATATGTTTTTTATGTTTTGAATCTTTCCTGTCATCAATCTTGCAAAAATAATAAAAAGCGGAATCTTATGCAAAATTTTCATCTTCAATCGTTTCCGCAACTTCGTCCAGAAGCCATTTTGGGGTGGATGTGGCGCCGCACACCCCGATGTTGTCGCTTTCCCTAAACCATACGGCCTCCAGACCGGACTTGTCGGTTATGTGATAGGTGCGTGGATTTACGCTCCTGCAAAGCTCGAAAAGCACCCTCCCGTTGCTGCTCTGCCGGCCCGACACGAATATTATCACATCGTGGTCCCTGGCAAAACCCGACAGTTCGCCGTGCCTGTAGGCAACCTGCTTGCAGATCGTATCGTGTACGCGCACCTCCGGCATACTTTCCATGAGGCAGTCGCAGATATCCCTGTACCCGTCCGGACTCATGGTGGTCTGGGAGAAGACCTCCACCCGGCCGCGGATGCTGCCTTCGGCGAGTTTGCCCCGGAGCTGGTCCGGATTCTCGACCACTACCGCCCTGCCCTGTGTCTGCCCCACCAGACCGAGGACTTCGGGATGGCCTATCTTCCCGAAAATGACCACGGTCCCCTTTCCTCCGAGATCCTCGTACGCATCCTTGATGCTC
>CAJOQW010000020.1 GCA_905236955.1 uncultured Bacteroidales bacterium | reverse complement strand
GCATCGCGGACCATCCTTATGATTCCGCTCAGCAAGGTATCCTGCCCCGTCTTTTGGACGAGCACTTTCAGGACGCCTTTCTGGTTGATGGTGCCGGTATATACCTGGGCTCCCTTCATCTTCTCGACGGGGATGGGTTCACCGGTGAGGAGGCTTTCATCGACGAATGAATTGCCATCCACGACCACTCCGTCGACGGGGATTCTCTCTCCGGGTTTGACCCTGATGGTGTCTCCCGGGCGGGCCTTGTCCTTCTTGGGCTTGAGGTCCATAAGCTTTCGGATGCTGTCGGTTGTGCCGTAACGTGCCCTTTCTTCCAGCACCCTTCCGACCAGGATGAACGCTGTTATCATGGCCGCGGAGTCGAAATAAAGGGCAGATGCGGGAGCTTTGCCGGGGAAGATAAGGTTGAACGTGCTGAAAAGGAACGAAATGATGGTGGATAGCGACACCAGGGTGTCCATGTTGGCCCTGAAATGCTTCAATTGGCGGAAAGCGGCAACATGGAAACGTCGCCCGCACCAGAAAACCACTATGAGTGCCAGGAGGAACAGAAGGATGCCCCGGCCCTTGAATTCCTTGAATCCCATCTGGACCACCATGATGACGATTCCAAGGACGATG
Organism: uncultured Bacteroidales bacterium; assembly: GCA_905236955.1. Lineage (GTDB taxonomy): Bacteria > Bacteroidota > Bacteroidia > Bacteroidales > UBA932 > Cryptobacteroides. The sequence continues at coordinate 3,852 of CAJOQW010000020.1, read as the reverse complement.
GCCAGGACCATGTCGCGCACCAGCTTGCGGTAGGAGTCCTGCCGGGATTTCTCAGCCTCGAGCCCGGCTTGCAAGTCTGAGTCCGTATCTTCTTCGTCTGCATCGGCCTCGACCACGAGGTCGTAACCGGCATCCTGGACGGCCTTTTTGATTTCGGCGGCCTTGACGAGGGCGGGGTCGTAATCCACCTGGGCGTTGTTGGAGGCCAGGCTCACGGAACATGCCTCTACACCATTGCAACTCTTGATGGCCCCTTCAACACGGTTGACGCATGCGGCACATCCCAGGCCGACGACGGAAAAATTCCTCCTTATGGTTTTAGTCTTCGTCATTTTCTCATTGTATTTTATACAAAAATACTAAATTTGCGTGATATGAAAAAGAATATTTACTTCATCGCGGCCCTTGCAGCCGCCCTTCTCCTCCCTATCAATTCAGGTGCCCAGAATGCCGACGCGATATCGGCGGCCCAGGATAAACTTGACAAGGCCCAGGAAAAATATGAGATACAGCTCCGCGAGAGCGACCGTCAGATAGCCGACGCCAAGGCGGATATTTCCAAACTGAAGGCAAAGATCCAAAAGGAAGAATCCGACATGGCCGATGCAAACGCCATCATCAAGAACAAGAAGCAGACAATTAAACTCAAGAAGAACTCTTACAAGACCATAAAGAAGCAGCTTGGCGCCGACGGCGGGCTTTCAAGGGAGGACCGCTTGAACCTGAAGTCCATGGAAGGGGAGTGGAAAGCCCTGGAAAAGGAAATCGAGGTTAAGCAGATCGAGGTCAAGAACCACAAGAAGGCCATCTCCGCCATGAAGGAGAGCGTCAATGCCCAGAACAAGAAAATCAGCACCTATAAAGGTGCCAGGAAGGCTGCGAAGAACGAACTCGGTGTGGCGAAGAAGACCCTGAAGGACACCCGCAAACAGGTCGCTGCCGAGAAGAAGGCCCTCGAGGCGGCTGAGGCTGCCCAGGCCGCTGTAAGCGCTGCCGGTGAAGTCGCTGACACCGTCGCAGCCGCAGTCCCTGTCTCCCTGTAGTAATTATCAAACGCATAATCCACTGAAACTTAACCTGATATGTCAGCACGATAATCGGTTACCTCATCACCATGGTCCTTTTCCCCGGTTATTTCGCCGGATTCGGCGGTTAAAACAGGATATATGCACTAAAAACCCCGGAGTCTTCCGCTTGAGAGGAACTCCGGGGCCTTTTTATACGGAAGGACCGGTCTAGAAGATGTAGTTGAGACCGATGTTCATTCCGAAGGTTCCGTCGTTGGAGGGGAGCCAGTTCCTGTCGGCGACCGTCGGGTTGGGGGAAGAGTTGAAAATGACCTTGGCGAGTTCAACGCTGACATTCACGTTCTGGTTCATGATGACATGCAGGCCTGCGCCGGCGCTCATGTGGAAGTTCTTTTCCATGCCGGCATCGTAGATGCTGAGCATGTTGTCCTTGGCAATATCCAATGCCGAAAGGGTGGCATATCCGGCTGCATCCTTCGCACGGCCGTCACGCGTGGCATTGGCGGCAGCCTCAGCCATGGCTTCGCGGAAATCCCCCCACTTGGACTGCGCCGCCATGTTGTAAGGCTGAACCACATATCCTCCGTCGAGGAAGGGATTCACCACCAGCTGGAAATGCTGGTTGATCAGGTCGAACCTGGCGAACGGTATGCGGACCTCGGTGTTGAACCAGGCATAGCCCTTCGCCATGATGCGGTTGGCTGTCGTACCGCGGAGGGTGCAGGTGCTTCCCAGGCCTTCGGTGTTGATCTGCTTCATATTTATGCTCTGGATTGTCTGGAGCATGTAGAACGGGGTCTGGCCTGCGATGTTGCCCTGATAAGCAAGGTGGCCTCCCCAAACGATGCGGTCGGTGATCGGGAAGAACTGTTTCAGATGGAACGCAAGGTTAAGATATGGCTTGGTGCCGCTGAAGAGGGCCGGGGCTCCGAAAAGATATATCTCCATATTGGTGCCGCGGTGCGGATTGTTCTCGTGGTCGCGGGTGTCATAGACGAAGCCGCCCTTGAACTCGAGATGCTTGCCGCCTAGGGCTTCTTCCGCCGGGATGATCCCGAGGTCGACATAGGTTTTGTAAAGGGAGGGCAGATTGTCGTCAACGCGGTCGTTCTGCGTGCGTCCGACATCGAAACTGTAGTATGTTATTCCGCCGGCCCAGCCCCAGGGGCTGTCCTTGCCGCCGATATTGCCCTGCAGTCCGCCCACTACGCGGAAGATGTTGCGTTTCATCAGGTACCAGCCCATGCCGGGAGTGGAGCCGATTTCGCTGCCGTCCGGCATTATGGCGTGGTCATAGGCGCTGTTGAGGGAGGATGCGCCGTTGAAGCCATAGAAGCTGTAGGTCTTGTTGCCGAAATATGAGATGGATCCTGCGACGCGGAGGCCGGGAATCAGGTTGGGACTGTCAAATGCGGCATGGTATACCGAATTGCCCTTGCTGTACCACGATGCCTCGAAATACATCTTGTAAAGATAATCGGGATAGATGGAACCGTCGCCATAATAATAGATGTCGGTGAGGGCGCCGTAGTGCCATCCGAGATCCGATGAATAACCGACAGCCGGGAGGGGGCCGAAGTTGAAACCGGTCTTGGCTGTCTCTTTTTCCTGTGCGAAAAGGCCTGTGCTGCAGGCGATTGCCAGGAAAACAAGTGAGAGTTTTTTCATATTGATTGAAGATTGGTATTGGTTTCCATAGTCGTGCGTTCAGCAAATTTACAATAATTTCGTAAATTTGAAGGTTTTATGATTGATTAAATGACCGAGGGAGTTAATTTCGTTCGCGATTTGGCCGTAATCCTCATGGCGGCCGGCCTGTTCACCATCATCTGCAGGGCTCTGAAGCAGCCTACTATACTGGGCTATATCATAGCCGGCTTCATCATCGGCCCCGAGATGGGAGTGTTCGGTATCAGCAGCACCGAAACGGTGAAACTCTGGAGCGATATCGGTATCATCTTCCTCATGTTCGGCCTCGGGCTCGAATTCAGTTTCAAGAAACTCCTGAAGGCCGGCACAGGGGCGCTCACGACCGCCCTGAGCAAGTTCGTCGGGGTATTCGTCATAGGCTACATAGTCGGGCAGGCCATGGGTTGGAGCAGCATGGAAAGCATCTTCCTGGCAGGCCTTCTGAGCATGTCCAGCACAATGGTGGTGGTCAAGAGCTACAGCGAAATGGGGCTTAACAGGAAGTCCTACGCACCGCTGGTCTTCGGAACCCTCGTCGTGGAGGACCTCATCGCCATCCTCCTGATGGTACTTCTGAGCACCCTGGCGGTAGCCGGTAAGTTCAGCGGGGGAGAGATGCTCATGAACCTCGGCAAACTCCTTTTCTTCATCGTCCTGTGGTTCCTCCTAGGCATATACCTTATCCCTACGGTACTTAAGAAGACAAGCAAATACATCAATGACGAAATACTCCTGATAGTGTCACTGGGCCTTTGTTTCGGCATGGTCTCGCTTGCTACGGGTTCCGGTTTTTCATCGGCGCTAGGAGCATTCATGATGGGGTCCATCCTGGCCGAGACGGTGGAAAGCGACCACATCGAACGGCTCATCTCTCCGATCAAAGACCTTTTCGGAGCCATCTTCTTCGTGTCGGTAGGCATGATGCTCGCCCCCAAGGCAGTCGTCCAGTACTGGTGGATCATACTCATCCTGGCATTCGTCGTGATCCTGACCCATGTCCTTTTCTCGTCTTTGGGCATCATCCTTTCCGGAGGAAACCTCAACGATGCCGTCCATACCGGCTTCAGCCTTGCCCAGCTCGGTGAATTCGGCTTCATCATTGCCGGTGTGGGAGTGAGCCTCGGAGTCATGAGGG
>CAJOQW010000019.1 GCA_905236955.1 uncultured Bacteroidales bacterium | reverse complement strand
TGGTGCCCGGAACGACAATGCGGTGCCCGGAATGACAATGCGGTACTGAGAATGACAAACCGATGATGGCGAATTCTGTCATTCTGAATCGCGGAGCGACGAAGAATCTGAAAATAATTCGTATCTTTGCCAAGAACTAAAACTCAAAGACAATGAATCTCAGAGACATCAAAAAGGACATCGACTACGTTCTCAGTTCCTTCATCGAAGATTGCGCTACTTGCGTGGCAGTAAATCCCAAGGCCAACGACAAAGCCGTCGCCGGCCTCATGGAAGAAGCGGTAGACCTCTACAACGAGTTGCGCGACAAAGTTGTGGCAAAGCAGATCGAAGGCAGCAAGAAGGCTTATTACAACGCCCTGCGCAAGGAAATACTCGAACGCACCGACGCCCTTTACACCAAACTGAGCGAGGCTATCACCCAGGCCGCCGAACCCGAAGAAGCCCCTGCTGAAAAGCCCGCGAAGAAGGCTCCCGCCAAAAAGAAGGCACCTGCCAAGAAAGACGAAGAGGCCGAAGCCTGACGAAACACAGGGTCCCGGTCGGGGCCCTTTTTTAATTGCCCATGAACAGGATAGCACTGCTTTCCGCGGCAATCCTGGCGTGCTTCATCTGCCAGGCGAAGCCGACTACGCCCCGCACCGCTACACAGAGGGCGGTACAGGAGGCTGAAACTTCCGGTCCCCTGTCCGAAAGCGTATGGGGGATATGCGCCGTGACCATGCGCGGCGACACCCTTGCATGGCTCAACGCCCAGCGAAGGATGGTGCCGGCTTCCAACATGAAGCTCATCACCACCGGGGCTGCCCTCCTCACATTCGGAGGGGGCTACACCTTCAAGACCACTTTCGCCACGGACGGCGAAGTGGCCGATTCGGTGCTGAACGGGAACCTGTACATAATCGGCGGCGGAGACCCGATGATAGGCAACCTGTTCTCCTATCTCCCCCGCAGGGAGACCACTTTCAGCAAATGGCATAAAATTCTGAAAGACAAGGGTATAAAGCAGATCAACGGGGACATAGTGGGCGACGGCACCTATTTTTCGGGGGAAAGGCGGCACACGGACTGGAGCACGGAGGACCTGCGCACCCGCGACGGCGTGGTGCCAAGCGGCCTTACATGGCGCGGCAGGATGCAGGACACCATCCCCGACGGTCCTTATCCGGCCGCCCTCCATTTCCTCGAATGGCTGGAGGGTTCTTCCGAAATCGAAGTGTCCGGCACCGCCAGGGAAGGCCATGCCGACAGCCTGGAAGTACTCGGCACCCTGCCGTCGGTCCCTCTTAGAAGCATCGTCCGCACCGCCAACTGCCAGTCCGACAATTTCATTGCGGAAACCCTCATAAAGGCTTTGGGCAAACGACTTAACGGGAATGACGGATACACCCAGAGCGTATCCGCCCTGCACCGCGCCCTCTCCCCCGTCGGGATGATGGGTCCGAGCGGCGGGATGAGTTTCGCGGACGGGTCGGGACTGTCCCGCAAGAACTACGTAAGTCCCTCTTTCATGGTAAGATACCTGAAGGCCATGGCAGGCAGCAAAGTCTATAAGGACTTCCTGGCCTCCCTTCCGAAAGCAGGCGAAAAAGGCACTACCCTGGAAAGACGTCTTCCAGGGGCGGACGCGGCCCTCAAGGACCGTATCCGCATGAAGAGCGGCAGCATGAACGGAGTCCGCTGTTTCAGCGGCTACATCCTTTCCGGCGACGGGAACCCGTCGCGGACCATAGTCTTCAGCTTGTTCTCCAACAATGCGGTGGGTTCAAACGCACAGGTCTATCCCGTACTGGACGGGATAATCAGAACACTGGCGCAGGAGAACCGGTGAAGATGATGCCTTCCCCTTTCATTGCCGCGATTGCGTCCACATGCCCCTGGGGGTCGACGCAGGCGAGGCAATTTTCTTGTATGGTCACCTTGTAACCCGCCTTGAGCAGGTCTTCGGCGGTATTGCGGACACAGAATTCGGTGGCGATGCCTATCACTATGACATTTTCGATGCCGAGGACCTCGAGCACTTCGCCCATGGTCTGTCCCGCGGCGTTGTGGCCTTCGAACCCGGAATACTGCTCCAACATGGGGTCGTCGCCCTTGAGGAACACCAGCTCTTCGGAGACGAAGGGCTTGAGCTCGTCGGCTATCTCGCCTCCGCGGGTGCCCTGCACGCAGTGGGGCGGCCAGGGACCGCCCTGCCCGACGAATGAGCAGTGGTTGGCGGGATGGTAGTCGCAGGTATAAAGGATGGGAACGCCTTCGAGGCCGGAAAGGAAGGCGGCGCTGTTCTTCACACATTCTTCGGCGCCCTGGCAGGCAAGGCTTCCGTCAATGAAATCATAAAGTTCGTCAACTACTACGACTGCCGTATTTTTCATCATGGGTTCTTCCGTTTTTTTGTTGCCAAAGATATTGTCCTTGAAGACAATGAGAAGGATCGCGGCTGCTGCAACTGCGATTGCAAGGATCGTCCAGAATTTTTTCATGATGCGAAGATATAAAATTATTCATATCTTTATCACGTCTTTATCACGATGAAAACGATCAAACGCATCCTGCCCCTCCTGCTGGCGGTCGCCGCGCTGTGTGCCTGCGGCGGAGGCAAAGGCAGGCAGGAGGCCGTCAAGGACGGTCCGGGGAAAATAGCCGTGGTGATCTCCACCCTCAACAATCCGTGGTTCGTCGTACTGGGTGAAAGCGCGCGCGACAGGGCCGAGGCCCTGGGGTACCAGGCCGTGATTTTCGATTCCCAGAACAATCCTTCCAAGGAAGCCGAGCATTTCGACAACATAATCGCATCGGGATTCAACGCCATACTGTTCAATCCCACCGATGCCGACGGCTCCGTGGTAAATGTCAAAGCCGCCATCGAGGCCGGAATCCCCGTCTTCTGCATGGACCGCGAAATCAACGCGCGCGGACTGGCCACCTGCCAGATCCTGTCCGACAACTTCTCGGGCTGCGTCAGCATGGGCCGCGAGTTCGTAAGGACTGTGGGCCGTACGGGCAAATATGCCGAACTGCTCGGGCTTGTGGGCGACAACAACACCTGGAACCGTTCCAAGGGTTTCCACTCGGTGGTGGACCGTTATCCCGGGCTGGAAATGGTGGCCCAGCAGTCGGCCGACTTCGACCGCAACAAGGCCATGGAGGTTCTCGAATCCATACTCCAGGCCCATCCCGACATAGTGGCTGTCTTCTGCGGCAACGACTCCATGGCCATGGGAGCCTGGCAGGCGGTGCTCTCGGCCGGCAAGGCCAGACAGATCAAGGTCTTCGGCTTCGACGGACAGGACGACGTCCTCAAGTCGATAGCGGAAGGCAACATCATCGCCACCGGCATGCAGTCCCCCGCCCTGATGGCCACCACCGCCGCCGAATACGCTGACCGCTTCCTCAAGGGGGACGGCGACTTCTCCCGGAAAATCCCCATCGCGGTTGACCTCGTCACATCATCCAACGTAAAAGATTATTTGAAATAGCGCCATGAAAAAGATCTGGAAGATACTCTCACTCATCGCGCTGTTCACGATTTGCTGCATACTGTCGGTTAAGATAATCCCGCAGGAAGAATACGAGAAGGCCAAGTCGGGCCGCACTTTCGACGCCACGGAGCAGGTGGACTTGTTCTTCGCCGAGATACTGCCGGGCATGGTGGAAAACGCGGCCCCGGTCGGGGAAGTGCTCTCCGCGCTGGCAAGGGATCCCCGGCAGGCCGCCTCGGAATACGGCAGGACCCTGGGCATAGGAGCCCCGTACAGCATGGCCGTAAAGGGCGAAGGCACCGTAAAGGCCGCGGACGGGGAGACGATCACCCTGGCGGAAGACGGCATCACCCTGCGGACTTCCATGATATTCGGCAATTCCGTACGCGAGGCGTCGGGCTTCTTCGGCATAGACGACTACGAGAACACCATGGACTTCAATCTCATTTCGTCCGACATCAACTCGCGGCTGGAGGAATCTTTCGCGGGCCATGGTTTCGTGCCGGGACAGAAAGTAAGATATGCCGGCGTCATGGATGTGGATCCGCGCAAGCCCCTCCCCTCCGCTTTCGAGGTCATTCCGGTAAAATTGGAGACGGAATAAGTGGAAGGGAAGGTCATAATGGAGGCGCGCGGAGTCAGCAAACGCTGGCCCGGAGTGCTCGCCCTGGACAAGGTGGACTTCAGGGTGTACGCAGGGGCTGTGAACGCCCTTTGCGGCGAGAACGGCGCGGGCAAATCCACCCTCATGAACATACTCTCCGGGGTCTATCCCGACTATGAAGGGGATGTGCTGCTGGACGGGAAGAAGGTGTCTTTCGGTTCCACCGCCGAAGCCTTCGCCGCCGGCATCGCCATGGTGCACCAGGAACTCAACCTCATCCCCGGGCTGGACATAGCCGAGAACATCTTCCTTGGAAGGGAGCCGCACAACGCCCTCGGGATGATAGATTACAGGAAGATGCACAAAGATGCCGCCCTGCTCCTCGAAAGGCTGGGTTTCGGCATTCCCACCCGCACCCGGCTGTCCGACCTCAAGGTGGGACAGCAGCAACTTGTCGAAATCGCCAAGGCCCTCTCCACCGGAGCCAGGGTGCTGATTATGGACGAGCCCACTTCGTCGCTCCCGGCCGGCGAGACGGACATACTCTTCAAACTCATCGCATCACTGAAAGCCGGAGGTACAGGCATTGTTTACATCACGCACAAGATGGACGAGATTTCCCGCCTGGCCGACTACGTCACTGTGCTGCGCGACGGCACTCTGGTGGAAGAAATGCCTTTCGCCCAGACTTCGGTGGACGGCATCGTGCGCATGATGGTCGGGCGCGAAAGGAGCGACCTCTACACCAAACAGGAGCATCCCAAAGGAGACATCTTGTTCAGCGCCAAGGATATTCGGCTCATCGACAGCAGCAACAAGGCACGGCTCAAGGTGGACGGGGTTTCGTTCGACGTGCGCTCGGGCGAAGTCCTGGGAATCTACGGCCTCATGGGAGCGGGACGCACCGAACTGGCCGAGACCGTATTCGGCATGCATCCGGACCTCGCTTCGGGAAGCGTGTCCATGACTCCCGACGGAAAGCTCCCCGGCTCCCCCTCGGCAGCCATCTCCTGTGGCCTTGCCCTTATCCCCGAAGACCGCAAGAACGACGGCCTGGTGCTGGGCATGGACATCTCCCGCAACATCACGCTGCCTTCGCTGCGCACCCTTTTCCCATTCCTTCTCGACTCGAAGAAAGAGACTTCCGTGGCTGGGAAGTACCGCGGCAGCCTGGGCATCAAGTCCCATTCCCTAGGGCAGAAGGCAGGTGAACTGTCCGGCGGGAACCAGCAGAAGGTGGTGCTCGCGAAATGGCTGCTTACGGAGCCCCGCATACTCATACTCGACGAACCCACACGCGGCATAGACATAGCCGCCAAAAGCGAAATATACAAGCTCATAGACAGCCTGGCCGCCGAAGGCCGGGCGATGGTGGTCATATCCTCGGAACTGCCCGAGATCATGGCCATATCCGACCGTATCATCACCCTCTGCGGAGGGCGTCTCACCGGCGAATTCCTGCCG
>CAJOQW010000018.1 GCA_905236955.1 uncultured Bacteroidales bacterium | reverse complement strand
CTTTCCGGCAAGTCGGAGGGCGGAAGCATCACGGTGGGTACCAGTCTCGTGGTACGCCGCTCCTCATCCCGAAACTCCAAGTAATCCAATATCCAAATAACATCATGAAAATCAACTGCCAGGTACGCTATTCGTCCCATCCGGACGACGCAAAACACTATGACACCCCGAAACTCCGCGAGCAGTTCCTCGTGGAGAATGTGATGGTGACCGATGAGATCAACATGGTCTATTCCATGTACGACCGCATCATCGCCGGCGGTGCCGTTCCAGTAAAGGAAGAACTTGTCCTCAAAGCTCCCGAAGTCCTCAGGGCGGACTATTTCACCCAGAGACGCGAGCTCGGTATCATCAATGTCGGCGGCACCGGGATAGTGAAGGTCGGTGACGAAGAATTCGAGATCCCCTTCAAGGAAGCCCTTTATGTAGGCCGCGGCAACCGCGACGTGAGCTTCAGGAGCGCCGATCCCGCGAATCCGGCCCATTTCTACTTCAACTCCGCCCTCGCCCACAGGGAGACAGGCATCAAGCACGTCACCAAGAAAGACGCCGTGGTGATGCATCTGGGCTCTCTCGAAGAAAGCAACGAGCGCACCATCAACCGCCTTCTCGTCAAGGAGGTCGTACCCTGCTGCCAGCTTCAGATGGGCATGACCGAACTCGCTCCGGGCAGCACGTGGAACACCATGCCGGCCCATACTCATGACCGCCGCATGGAGTTCTATTTCTACTTCGAGCTTCCCGAAGGCGCCGCCGTTTGCCATTTCATGGGCGAGCCCCAGGAAACCCGTCACATCTGGATGCACAACGAACAGGCAGTGGTATCTCCGCAGTGGAGCATCCATTCGGCATGCGCAACCCGCAACTACACCTTCATCTGGGGCATGTGCGGTGAGAACGACGATTACAATGACATGGACTGGGTGGCGACCGAAGAACTGAAATAATGAAAAAGATACTTTTCCTGGCACTCGGAGTGCTGCTTCTGGCTTCTTGCGGCCAGCCCAAGGTACGCGTCAATGCACGCGAGGTTCCCGAACGCAAGGACGACTTCGTATTCGAGAACGACTTCTACTGCTTCAGGGTTTACGGCAAGGCCCTTGAAGGCAATCCCACCGCCCCCGGCTTCGATTTCTGGGCCAAGAACTGCGACACCCTCGTGGCGGAGGGCCGTTATGCCCTATATGCTTCGGGCAGCGACCAGGCCTATCACCATAACCTGGGCAACGGCAAGGACTGCTACAAGGTGGCCGTCAGCCTGGGAGCGGGCGCTTCATCTCCGTTCATCGCGGACACCCTGCGTTTCCCCGCAACCAACTACCGTTCTTCCGAGATAGTGGAAAAGACTCCCGACAAGGTGGTTTTCGTCCTCCATTATCCGGAATGGGAGGTGTGCGGATACAAGATCGCCCTGGACAAGAAGTTCACAGTAACTGCCGGCAGGCGTTTCTGCGATGTGGAGGACAATTACACCTTCAGCGGTCCCATCGAAACCCTGGACATCGCCGCCGGTATCGTCCGTCACGATCTCGTTCAAGAGTATAACGGCAAGGACCGCGTGGCTATCTGGGAGCATGCCTCCGACCAGTCGGTGGAGCCCGAAGAGGGCATGATCGGCGTGGCCGTCGTAATGCCCTCGGCCGGAAGCACCGTCGTGAAGGACGGTCATTCGCTCTGCGTCAAGACAATAAGGAGCGGCGAGCCGGTCAATTATTCCTTCAGTGCCGTCTGGAGCGAGTATGACATCCATACCGCCGAGGAGTGGTTCGCGGTTGTCAAGAGCCTTTGATCCTTTAATCACAAACAAAAAAAGGTCGGACTTCTCCGACCTTTTTTTGTTGCGCCGCATCCGTCAACCGAAGTTGTCGAAGTGCAGGTTGTTCTCGAGATCGACCCCGAGTGAATCCAGCAGGTCCTGGACGGTCTTGACCATCATGGGGGGGCCGCACATGAAATAGTGGATGTCTTCGGGGGCTTCGTGCTGGTTTAGATAGAGCCTGCCCATTTCGGGGGCTACGAAGCCGGCGCTGTACTTCACGCCTTTCTCGTCGGCCACCGGATCGGGCCTGTCGAGGGTGAGGTAGAACTTGAAATTGGGGAAGTCCCTCTCGATGGCCCAGTAATCTTCGAGATAGAAGGCCTCGGAGAGGCTGCGGGCGCCGTAGAAGAAGGAAACCTTTCGCTGGGTCTTGAGCGTACGGAACAGGTGCATGATGTGGCTGCGCAGGGGAGCCATGCCGGCACCGCCGCCCACGAAGATGTACTCGGTTTCGATCGGGTCGTTCTCCGGAAGGAGGAAGTCGCCGAAGGGACCGCTGATAGTGACCTTGTCTCCGGGATGCCTTGTATAGACATAAGATGAAGCGATGCCCGGATTCACGGGCAGGAGCTTGTTGCTGCCCTTCGGGGCGTTGCGGTCGAACGGTGGGGTGGCGATACGGACGTTCAGCTTGATTATCTGGCCTTCGGCGGGATAGGAAGCCATGGAGTAGGCACGTACCGTGGGTTCGGGATTGACGCATTTGAGGTCGAAGAAGCCGTAATGCTCCCATGTGGCCTTGTATGGTTCGTCCACATCGATGTCCTTATAGTCGAAAGTGCCTGCAGGGACATCTATCTGGATGTATTCGCCGCTCTTGAAATCGAGATGCTCGCCTTCGGGGATGCGCACCGTGAATTCCTTTATGAAGGAAGCCACGTTGTGGTTGCTGATCACTTCGCATTCGAGCTTCTTGACGCTGAGTGTGCTGTCGGGGATGCGGATCTTGAGGTCTTCCTTGACCTTCACCTGGCAGCCCAGGCGCATCCCTTCCTTGATCTGCTTACGGTTGAACTGACCCTTTTCGGTATCGAGGATTTCGCCGCCGCCCTGGATCATCTGCACCTTGCACTGGCCGCAGTTGGCCTTGCCGCCGCAGGCCGAGGGGAGGAATATGCCTTCTTCGGCGAGGGTGTGCATGATGTCTCCGCCCTGCTTCACGTCAAGGACGCGCTTGCCGTCGTTGATGTCGATCTTGACCGTCCCGGAGGGAGTGATCTTGTCCTTTACCCAGAGCAGGAGGATGACCAGTATGAGGGTGACCAGTACGGTGATGAGTATGGATGAAAGTATAGTTGCACTCATAGCTTAGTCCTCCTATAATGAAATGCCCATGAAGATCATGAAGGCCAGACCCATGAGGCCTACTGTGATGAAGGTGATGCCTATGCCCTTGAGAGGCTTCGGCACGTTGTTGTAGGCCATCTTCTCCCGTATGGCGGCCAGCATCACTATGGCAAGGTACCAGCCTATGCCGGAGCCGAGGGCATATACGGCGCTTTCGCCGACGTTCGCAAAATCCCTCTGCTGCATGAAGAGGGAACCGCCGAGGATGGCGCAGTTGACTGCGATGAGGGGCAGGAAGATGCCGAGGCTGGAATAGAGGCTCGGAAGGTATCTTTCTACCACCATCTCGACGAGCTGCACGAATGCGGCGATGACAGCGATGAAGAGGATGAAGCTGAGGAAACTCAGGTCCACATCGGCGAACTGCGGACCGAGCCAGCTGAGGGCGCCGGGCTGGAGTACGTACTTGTTGAGCAGGTAATTCAGCGGGAGGGTGCAGAGGAGGACGAAGATGACGGCGAGGCCGAGGCCGTTTGCCGTCTTCACATTCTTGCTTACCGCCAGGTATGAGCACATACCCAGGAAGTAGGCGAAGATCATGTTGTCTACGAAGATAGACTTTACGAATAAGCTTACGTATTCCATATGGCTGTGCTTTTACTTTTCCTGAAGGTCCTTGTCTATCACCCCGCGGTGTATCCAGATGATGCAGCCGATGAGTATGAGGGCGAACGGAGGAAGGATTACGAGGTTATTCGGGGTGTACCACTCCGGGCTCAGGACTGTGATTCCGAAGAGGGTGCCGCTGCCGAGGAGCTCCCGGAAGAAGGCCACCACGATGAGGATGAGGCCGTATCCGAGTCCGTTGCCGAGTCCGTCGAGCAGGGAAGCGAAGGGATTGTTGCCGAGGGCGAATGCCTCGATGCGTCCCATGACTATACAGTTGGTGATGATGAGACCGATGTAGACCGACAGCTGCTTGTCGATGGGGAAGGTGACTTCGATGCTCTTGAGGATCTGGTCGACCAGGATGACGAGCAAGGCCACTACAACCAGTTGTACTATGATGCGGACGCGGTTCGGAATGCCCTTGCGCAGAAGGGACATCACCAGGCTGCTGAGGCCGCATACCACCGTCACGGAAAGAGCCATGACGAGCGCGCCCTTGAGGGTGACGGTTACCGCCAGCGAGGAGCAGATGCCCAGCACCAGGACGGTTATGGGATTGCCCTTGAGTATTGGATTAAGGAAGGTTTCTTTAAGTGTCATTTCTTTTCCTCCTCTGCCGTTTTAGCGGCGATGATGCCGTTGAAATAAGGTTCATAGGCCTTCAGCCAATTGTTGATGGCTCCTTTGAGACCGTTGGACGTCATAGTGGCGCCGGTGATGGCGTCGATGGCGTTCTGCTGTCCCGAGGGGGCTCCGCCCTTGATGATGTCGAAGCGGGGTTCCTGGCCCCAGGCAATCTTCTTTCCCACGAACTGGCTGCGGAATGCCGCGTCGTCCTTGATGCGGGCGCCAAGGCCTGCGGTTTCGGATTCATGGTCGAAGTATGCGCCCTTGATGGTGCAGCCGTCGGGTTCTATCGCAAGATAGCCCCAGACCGGGCCCCACAAGCCTGCTCCATAGCACGGGATGACGGTGACTCCGTCCTTGAGTATGTACACCGGCAGGCCGACGGAGTAGCCGCCCTTGCCGGCGAGAGCGTAGTTCTGGGCCTTCAGGCCGTCAACCAGCTCGATGTTGTTCCTGGAGACGTTCAGGTCCTTGACCTTGGCACCCCGGGCGTCGATTGTAAATGCGCGGTCGATTTCACCGGCGTATTTGTCGAGCTTCTGCACATTGTTCATGCCGGCTGTCTCGAATTGCGCGGCCTGGAGCATCTGGGATATGGTCTCCGCCTTTATGTTGGCTTGCTGCGCGGGCTTCAGGAAAGTAGCCGCAGCGGCGAGTATACCGGCCACTACCACCACTATGACGGCAGTGTAAACTATAGTATAAATGTTACCGTTGGTATTCATGGCTACTTGGCTGGATTGAGTTTCTTTGCCCTGCGGTTGATGCGGGAGGTCACTACGCAGTGGTCGATGAGTGGAGCGGCAGTGTTGCCGAAGAGGATGGCGAGCATCATCCCTTCGGCATAGCCGGGATTGAAGAGACGGACCGTGATGCAGAGGGCGCCTATTATGAAGCCGTAGATCCACTTGCCGGTCTCGGTCTGGGCCGAGGTGACGGGATCGGTGGCCATGAAGACGGTACCGAACGCGAAGCCGCCGATGATGAGCTGGTTCCAGCAGGGTACGGCGCTGATGCCGGCGATGTCTCCGAGCCAACCGACGAGGAGGGCGCCGAGCACGCTGCCGCACATTACCTTCCAGCTTGCCACGCCTGTCCACAGGAGCAGGCATGCGCCCAGAAGGATCGCTATTACGCTGGTTTCGCCTACGCTTCCCGGAATCGTGCCTAGGAACTGGCTCCAGACAGTATTGCTGTACTGGGCTGCGCCGTCAAGGGCGAGGGGTGTGGCACCGGTGAAGCCGTCCGCGAAAGATTCGGAAGCCCTCTTTGCGACCCATACCTGGCTGCCCGACATTGCGGACGGGTAGCTGAAGAACAAGAACGCGCGGGTGAGGAGGGCGGGATTCCAGATGTTCATTCCGGTGCCGCCGAATACTTCCTTGCCGAAGATGACCGCGAAGGCGACTGCGAGCGCGAGCATCCAAAGCGGGGTGGTGACGGGGACTATGAGCGGGATGAGGAAACCCGTTACGAGGTAGCCTTCATTGACTTCCTCGCCGCGGAGGCCGCTGCTGAAGAATTCGATGAAGAGGCCAACCGCATATGCTACTATGTAAAGGGGAAGGACCTTGAGGAAGCCCCACCACCAGTTGGGCAGTATGTTGGCCGCGGTTCCGCCGCCTGTTGCAAGCTGGTGCTGGTAACCTACGTTCCACATGCCGAAGAGGGCCGCGGGAACGAGGGCGATCACCACTATTATCATGATGCGTTTGAGGTCCACGCCGTCGCGTACGTGCGCACCCTTGAGGGTGACGGTGCCCGGGACGTGCAGGAACGTTGCGAACGCATCCTTTGTCGCTATCCAGAATTTTTTCATATCCTTTATTCCATTTCTTTGAGCATCAGGCGGATGCCGTCAGCGATGATTTCCTGGATGTTGTTCTTGGACGGGTCGATGTATTCGCAGAGGGCGAGATCTTCGGGTATGACTTCATAGATGCCGAATTTCTCCATCTTGTCGATGTCGCCTGCGAGACAGGCCTTTATGAGATAGAGAGGGAAGATGTCCATGGGGAGCACCTTGCCGTAATAGCCGTCGCTCATCACGAATGCGCGCGGGCCGCCGTGGAGATTGGTGTCCATGTCGTATTTCCTGCCGGAAAAAAGCCAGCTGAAAGCGGTGCGGTCCTGGCTGTAGACTTTGCTGCGTATGGGGTTGAGCCACCCGAAGAGTTCTTCTTCGGTACCCTCACGGAGTACGGTGACGGAATTGTCGTAGAAGCCCAGGTAGCCGTCCTTGCCGGCATTCGTTCCGGAAAGGATGTTCCCGCTGACGATGCGAAGGTCGTCCTCGTTGCCGAAGAAGGAGGCGAGGGTGGACATGGGGGCTCCCGGGTAGGTGAGGACATAGGCGGGTTCCATGACTGCGGGACCCGCGACGGCCACTTTGCGGGCGACGTCGTATCTTCCCTTGTTGAAGCGTGCACCTATGGCTGCCAGGCCGGGCAGGGAGACCGTCCAGATGACGGTGCCCTTGGTGACCGGGCAGACATGGCTTATCTGCACACCCACGTTGCCCGCCGGATGCCTTCCTTCGAAGACGTGGATGTTCACGTTGTCGAGCCTGTGGAAAGGAGTGCCGGAGCAGTTCGCGGCATTCAGCCCGATGTGGACTCCGCCGTCGGTGAGCCGGGCCAGGGCGTTGATGCCGGCCTGGATGTCGGCCATCCTGTCACCGAGGGTGAATTCGGGCGATGCGGCGAGAGGAGCCGTGTCGAAAGCCGAAATGAAAATGGCCTTTGGCTTGTCGGCGGGATTCGCGATTATGCCGTAAGGCCGCTGGATTACGAACGGCCATAGGCCGCTTTCAAGGATGCATGCCTTGATTTGCTCCGGGTCCATGCCTTCGGGCGACTTGACGCCGAGGTCGAGGGCTTCGTTGCGTCCGTCGGAAGCGATGACCACGGCAAGGAGTTTGCGCTTTTCACCGCGCACCACTTCCTTGACCGTACCGCTGACGGGAGAGGCTGCCAGGATTTCGGGTCTTTTCTTGTCTGCCAGAACTGGGGATCCGCAAAGGACACTGTCGCCTTCCTTGACCAGCAGACGCGGGATGAATCCCTTGAAGTCCGCAGGGCATACGGCGACCATGTCCGGAGCAACTGTCTTGGTGATGCGGAGTTCGGCCTCGCCTGAAACGGGAATGTCGAGCCCCTTTGTCAAAACGATTTTGTTGGACATACGGTTCTGTATAGTTATAGGAATAAAATCATAAAGGTCCGCGAAGATAGCCAATTTTTTTGTATTTTCGCGTGCCTATGGCGGAGAAAATGGAAAGGATACTGCAAGGACTCAATCCCGAACAGAGAAAGGCGGTCGAAAGTGTGGAAGGCCCGTTGCTCATAGTGGCCGGTGCGGGTTCTGGCAAAACCCGTGTGCTCACCAGCAAGGTGGCTTATATCCTCATGACTAGGGATGTCCGTCCTTCATCCATCCTCGCCCTCACCTTCACCAAGAAGGCTGCCGGGGAGATGAAGGAACGCATAGGCGCCATGGTGGGTGCAAGGGCGGCCGCAATGGTGGTCATGGGCACTTTCCACAGCATCTTC
Organism: uncultured Bacteroidales bacterium; assembly: GCA_905236955.1. GTDB lineage: Bacteria > Bacteroidota > Bacteroidia > Bacteroidales > UBA932 > Cryptobacteroides. Next base: position 12,567 of record CAJOQW010000018.1, on the reverse strand, counting down.
ATAAGGTTCCTCAGGCAGTATGCCCTCTTCCTGGGCTATCCGCAGAACTTCACCATCTACGACCAGTCCGATTCCACCAGCGCCGTCAAGGCCTGCATCAAGGAGCTTGGTCTTGACGACAAGGTTTATAAACCCAGGGATATCCTTTCGCGTATCTCATTCGTCAAGAACGCCCTGTATACTCCCGAAGCCTACAAGCGCACCCCGGAATTCCTTTCGGCCGATTCGGCGGGCAAGCGTCCCCGCATCTGCGACGTGTTCGCGCTGTATCAGCAGAAGCTCCGCCAGAGCGGGGTGATGGACTTCGACGATATCCTCCTTCAGACCAATATCCTGCTGAAGGACAATCCCGGGGCACTTGAAGAGATCTCCGGTCGTTTCTCATACATATTGGTGGACGAGTACCAGGACACCAACTACGCCCAGTATCTTATCCTCAAGAAGCTGGCGGCGCGCCATCATAACATCTGCGTGGTCGGTGACGACTCCCAGAGCATATATGCTTTCAGGGGGGCCAAGATAGAGAACATCCTCAATTTCAAGAAAGATTATCCGGAGTGCAGGGTGCTGAGGCTCGAGAGGAACTACCGCTCCACAGCCAATATAGTCGGGGCGGCCAATTCGGTGATAGCCAAAAACGAAGGACGCATCCCCAAGGACTGTTATGCCGTCGGTGAGGAAGGCGAGAAGATAGGATTCATGAAGGCATACACCGAACAGGACGAGGCCATCATGATAGTTTCGGACATAATACGCCGGATGCGGACGGAAAAGGCCCAGTACCAGGACTTCGCGATTCTTTACAGGACAAATTCCCAGTCCCGCGCGTTGGAGGAGCAGCTTCGCCGGCGCAACCTGCCGTACATGATCTATTCCGGAAATTCCTTCTTTGAAAGGGCGGAGATAAAGGACCTGATGGCTTATTTCAAGCTGGTGGTGAACCCTTCCGACGACGAATCCTTCAAGAGGGTGGTCAATCTTCCCGCCCGGGGGATAGGCGGCACATCCTTGTCGGCCCTGGGCGAATGCGCCCGTGCCCATGGGCTGCCGCTCTTCAAGGCGGCATTCATGCCCGATGTGGAGAATTTCGGCCTGAAGCCGGCAGCCGCCCTGAAGATACAGGCTTTTTGCCGTATGATCGACGCCTTTGCCGCCAGGATGTCCGCCTCGGACGCCTACGACATGGCCCGCGACATAGCTGACGGCAGCGGCTTGTACCCCTTCTACAAGGCTGACAATTCCATCGAGGGCATGGCCCGGACTGCCAATCTCGACGAACTGCTCAACTCCGTTGCCGGTTTCGTGGAGGAGCGTCAGGACGAGTTCGCCGACAACGACGTCCCCGAAGACGAATTCCCCGTAGTCACGCTTGCCGACTTCCTGGAAAACACCGCCCTGCTCTCCAATGTCGATGTCACCGACAGCGGGGACACCAACAACAAGGTGGCCCTGATGACGGTCCATTCCTCCAAAGGCCTTGAATTCCCGTTCGTTTATGTCGCCGGTATGGAGGAGAATCTTTTCCCGGGCGGCGGCATGCTCGCTTCGAAGCAGGATATTGAAGAAGAGCGCCGTCTTTTCTATGTGGCGCTGACAAGGGCAAAAAAGGCGGTGAACGTGTCATTTGCGGTCACCAGGATGCGCAACGGCAAGCACGAGAGCAATCCGCCGAGCCGTTTCGTGCGTGAGATAGACAGGAAGTTCGTTGCGAACCCTCTTCCCGAGGACGATCCCTTCGGCTTCGGGGAAGATTCGGATACTCCCTCATTCGGCCATGCTTTCAGGTTTGGCGGAGGTAGCTCCTCCCGTTTCGGACGTTCAGCCGGTACTGGTAATCAATGGGGCCGGTCTTCGTCCCCTGGATACGTTCCCAAACCCCCGGCACCGGTGCCCTCATCCATAGTGCGGCCATCGGCGAAACCGCCTGTCATTGATCCCGATTTCGTTGCAGTGCCAATGACGGAAATCTTTGAAGGCGAGCGTATAGAACATAACCGTTTCGGGGCTGGCAAGGTCATATCCCTCTCCGGCAAGGCCCCTGATATCAAGGCCGTGGTCGATTTCGACGAATACGGCACCAAACAGCTGCTTCTGAAATATGCCAAGCTCCGCCCAGAAAAACAGTGACATGAAGGTGCTGGTGGAAATCTGCTGCGACGGGATAGAGTCTGCCGGGACTGCGGCTTCTTTGGGTGCGGGACGTATCGAACTGTGTTCTTCCCTCGGCGTCGCGGGACTGACCCCGCCGCGCTCCGAAATAGCAGCGGCTGCGGCCTTGGAAACCCCTGTGAACGTGTTGGTACGGCCCCGGGAAGGGAACTTCGTGTATTCCGTCTCCGAGGCGGAAAGGATGGCTCGCGACATTTCCTGCTGCGGCATTGCGGGAGTGGCCGGAGTCGTCATTGGGGCCCTGGACCGCAAGGGTAACGTGGACCTTCCGCTTTGCCGCGATCTGGTCGCGATAGCCCGCTCTTACGGACTTTCGGTGACTTTCCACAGGGCTATAGACGCTTCATCCGGGATAATGAGGGCATTGGATGACATCATGTTGTTGGGAGTGGACCGTGTCCTAACTTCCGGCGGGGCGGTTTCGGCCTTTGAAGGCAGGGGGACGATAGCGCGCATGGTTGAAGCGGCTGCCGGAAGGTGTGTGGTCATGCCCGGGTGCGGCATCACCAAAGAAAATGCCGGTGCAATCATTGACTGTACCGGCGCTGGGGAAATTCACGGCTCCCGCCTTTCCCTGCTTACTCTTTAGGTCCTTCGGGGGCGGGTTCCTCCGGCTTGGGAGCTTCGCTCTTCGGTGCGTCGTCCTTCCTGATGGCGTCCTTTACTTCCTTGACTATCCCTTTGGCATTCTCGGCGACCTCGTTCGCCACTTCCTTCGCTTTTTCAGTGACGTCCTGGGTCTTTTCCTTGATGAACTCCTTGTCCTTCTCGGAAAGGTGGTCGTTCACCATGAAGATGGCTGCGAGCACAAGCGCCGCTGAGACGAGCACGTTTGCGAAGAAGCCGAATACGCCGGCACCTACTGCCTGGAGGATGCCGAATAAGGCGTAGATGCAGGCGGCAAGTCCTACGAGGGCCAGGGTGTATTCCTTGGGTTCGAGTTTCTTGTCGGCGAAGACGATGATGTAGCAGGCTACCGCCGAAAGGGCCATGAGGATGATGGACAACCACGGCGACTTGTTGAACAGCAGGGCCACAAGTGCGGCGCCGAAGACCCAATAGAGGAGATTGTCGGCCTTCTCCAGCTTATATGTGCCGGTGGCGAAATAGGGGCGTGCCACGCAGAAATAGAGGCCTATGCAAAGCGTCGAAAGGAACCAGAACGTTTCACAAAATTTGCCTTTGAAGAACAGTGCGGCGCAGAAGGCGGCGAGTGAGAATACCGCGCTTACGCAACCGGCGATGACGGCGACCTTCTTGAGGTCCAGTTTGGATGTTGTCATGATATTATTTCGTGTTAGGATTTTCCTTTCCACAAAATTACAAAAAACTTTTGACTTTGCGTCATCATGGACCCTTTGCCGCACATATTCGCAGTTGCGCCCTGCGCCGGCTTTCACGCAGCCACCTCCAGGCCAAGCTCTGCGATGAGCGAGAGTGCGTCCGCAGAGAGGTTGCGGCTGATGTAGGATGCCTCTTCGGGGAGGTAATTGGCGTTTTCGAGTTCGGACGAGACCTGCTTGCGTACGAAGAACAATTCTGAAGCTGACATATCTTTTACCTTTTGTTTATGGTGCAAAGATATGCTGGCTTTTTGACATTTCTCGTCAAAAATAAAAAAGTTTATTCTACCTTATGGCACCACCTGTGGGTGTCCGGAAGGTCTCCGGAAGACGGGAATCTCCGTCATGCCAGGAATATACCCGCCTTGCGGCAGGTTTCTTTCATCTCTTCGGGCCAGATGCTGCTCTGTATCTCACCTATATGGGCTTTCCTGAGCAGGAACATGCACAGGCGGGACTGTCCTATCCCGCCGCCTATGGTGCAGGGGAGTTTCCCTTCGAGCAGCATGCGGTGGAACATCAGGTCCTTCTTCCAGAGCTGACCGCGTTCTTCGAGCTGGGCAAGCAACGAGCTTTCGTCCACCCTTATGCCCATGCTGGACAGTTCGAAGGCACAGCCCAGCACCTTGTTCCTTACCAGGATGTCGCCGTTGAGACTCCAGTCGTCGTAGTCGGCGGCCCTGCCGTCATGGACGCTTCCGTCGGAAAGCCTGCAGCCTATCTGCGAGACGAAAACGGCTCCGTGGGCGCGGACTATCTCATTTTCCCTTTCCTTTGCGGGCAGGCCGGGATATTCCTGCAGCAATTCCTCGGAACTGATGAAGAATATATCCTCGGGAAGTTCGGGCTCGAGTGCCGGGAATTCCACATACAATCTGTTTTCAGTGACCTTGATCGCCTCGTAAATGCGCCTGACTGTTTTTTTGAGGAACTCCATGTTACGGTCTTCGCGCCTTATGACCTTTTCCCAGTCCCATTGGTCGACATAGATGGAATGGAGATTGTCCAGGGTCTCGTCCGGGCGAAGGGCGTTCATGTCGGTATAGATTCCCCGGCCCGGGGCAATTCCCAATTCGGCGAGTTTGAGCCTCTTCCATTTTGCGAGGGAGTGCACAACCTCCGCCTCCGCTTCATCCATATCCTTTATTGGGAAGGAAACGGGCCTTTCGACGCCGTTCAGGTCGTCGTTCAGCCCGGTGCCGCTGCACACCACCATCGGGGCGGTGACCCTGAGCAGGGCCAGTTGGGCGGACAGATTGCTCTGGAACATGTCCTTGACCGACTTGATAGCCTTCTCGGTGCTTTCCATTCCGCCGAGAATATTCCTGTAATTCCTGGGGATAAACAAGGCCATACGCTACTTGGTTTTTTCGGGTGTAAATTAAGCCAAAAAATGCGATAATTCCAATTTGAGCATCAATTTTGCTTACGCAAAAACCGTATGGCAATGCAACCAGACATCAGCAAGGCGAAGTATCGCAAAAGTTTCAGCGATGACAATTTCTGGAATAAATTGCGCAGCGTCGGCGTCAAGGCCGGTGCTGCGGTGGTGTATCCTGCCCTTGTACTTTATTATGTACTCAGGAGCGATGAGGTTTCAGGCAGGAGCAAACTCTACATAATGGGGGCTCTCGGTTATCTTATCCTGCCGCTGGACCTTATCCCCGATTTCCTCCCGTTCTTCGGTTATGCCGACGACCTGGCCGCGATCGTTGCCGCGTACAAGTTCACCTCCGATGCCGTGACACCCGGAATCAAGGCCCGGGCTCGTGCCAAGGCTTCCGAGTGGTTCGGCCTTGCTGAAGTGTCCAGGGCCGAAGACAAACTGGAGCGGGAGGTCGACGATCAGTAAAGGTACTTTCCCGCGAATTCCTTGATGTAGGCGGCGAGTTCCGGAGAATCTTCCACCTGTACATGGTCCGCCAAACCGATGGCGAAACGTCCTACACCCCTCAATGAGCAAACGTCCGTTTCGAGCTTCCAGGAGGGGTTGCCCCCATCCTTGGAAGTCATTTCCGTCATATCCTGTGCAGCCAGCGGGTATTCTTCCAGCAGCAGGTCCCTTGCGAGCAGGTCCAGTCGCAGTTTGACGTGGGTGTCTCTCTCTCCGCTCATCCTGAAAATGTCCATCTGTTCGCGGCGGTGCTCTTTTTCATGGCTCCATTCCCTGGACAGCACTTCCACCTCGCCGATGCGGGCGATGCCGAACAACTTGCACCGCCCGTCCCCGAGGTCGTAGGCCCACACATGGATGTAATTGGTGGTGAAGGCGAAAGGCTCGACAAGACGGTCTTTCGCCTTCCCGGAGGAAGATTTGAAGTCATGGAGGACTGCGCATCGCCTTTCCCTTATCGCATCGGACAATTCCCTGACGTTGAGCGCGTTGGACCCCTTTGAGATGAAATCCGTCACGGGCGCCACGTCATAGATGGCCGCCAGTTTCTGGTGCAGGTTGTGCTTGAGGGCATTGGTGTTGTCAAGGCTCTCGATAAGGCTGTTGACAATGCCGGCCTCCTCGTCGGAAAAGTAGACCAGCCTGGAGATGTCGCGTTCCTGCCGGCCCAGGGTGACCAGTTCATATACCCCGGTACGTACTTTCCGGACGGCGAAACCGGCGTCGCGGAAAGTCTCTATGTACCGGTAGATGGTCCTGTATGTTGTGCCGAGTTTGTCCGCAAGCTCCTCCACCGTCCAGGTGGTGTTGCCGGTCATCAGCTTCATGAGCCTCAGCGTCCGCTCGACCTTGGGCTGGTCCATGGCTTATTTGCACCAGCGGTCAAGCCAGTCGAAATAAGTATTGTGCCAGTAGAGGGCATTCTGGGGCTGCAGAACCCAGTGGGTTTCCTCCGGGAAGACCACAAGCTTGCTGGGGACTCCCATCATCTGCGCCGCATTGAAGGCTGCCATGCCCTGGGTGTAGGGGATGCGGAAGTCCATACCGCCATGGATGCACAAGATCGGGGTGTGCCAGTTCTCTATTGCATCTTTTGGGGAGTGGGTGTAATGGCGTACGGCCTTGGGTGCGCTGCTGTAGGGCGCTCCTGCCTGGGCTATTCCGCCCCATGCGTTCTCGCCTGTCTTGCCTATGTTCTTTCCCATCGTAAGGTCATCCGCGAATTCGGCGATCTGAAGGCCCCCGTTGTCGAAGTTGGGGAACCACATCTCTTCGGTGGTGAACCACAGTTCCGCCTCGTCGAAGATGCCGGCATGCGAGACGAAGCAGTCGAAGACGTCACCGTGCACCCCCATGAGGTAATATGAACTGTAACCGCCGTACGACGCTCCGCAGCAGGCCATCTTGCCCACGAAAGGTTCGGCCTTCATGGTCCGGGCGGCGGTGAGGTAGTCCTGCATGTTGAGGCCTATGTAGTCTCCGGAGATTTCCTCTTTCCATTCCTGTCCGAAAGCCGTGGTGCCGCGGCGGTTGGGCCTTACGACGATGTATCCCTGCTCGGCCATGAGGCGGTAGCACCAGCGGTAGCTCCAATCCTGGCTGTTGGTGCCCTGCGGGCCGCCGAGTACAATGGTGATGGCGGGATAAACCTTGGACGGGTCGAATTTCGGGGGATAGGTCACCCAGACCTGCATGTCCTTGCCGTCGACGGTCTTCATGATGCGGCTCTCGGATATCGGTGCGGTGAGCTTTGAGAGGATGCGGTCGTTCTCGTGTGTAATGGCTTCGAACGATGGTTCTCCGCCTTCCGGGATATTCACCTTTACGAGTTCGTTGGGGAAATTGAGCGAAGCGTAGCTCGTGTAGAGCTCCAGGCCTTTCCCGCCGGACCTGATTGCCCATGGTGTGTTGAAATCATACCACCAGTCCCCGGGAGTCATACGGGTGACCGTGCCGTCGAGTGAGGCGCGGAAGATGCTCTGGACGGCCTCGTCCACAAGGGCGTTGAACCATATTTCGGAAGTGCCGTTCCATACGGGTCCGGCGACATCGTGGTCGAAGTCGGCTCCTAAACGCCTTATCCCCGATACCGCCGGGGTCTCGGGTTCGGACAGGTCGATGTCGCATACCATGAGCCTCTGCTGGTCGGCTTCATAGCCGTTGCGTTCCATACTGATCCATGCCAGATGTTTGCCGTCCGGGCTCCATACCGGATCGGTGTCGTAACCGCCGCCCATGGGCACCTGCACCGTGTTGCCGGAAAGGATATCGTGGATATATATCTCGGTGTCGGTGCTGAAGGCATAGCGTTTCCCGGTAAGCTTGCGGCATGAATATGCTATGTGCCTGCTGTCCGGGGCCCAGGAGAGCTGTTCGATGCCTCCGAAGGGCTCGGTGGGGAGTTCGAACAGTTCTTCAGTGCAAAGGATGTCATAAGAGTTGTCCGGGGTTATGTGGTCGCTGAGGGCGGCGACGAAAGTACGTGGAATCTCTGTCACCCAATGGTCCCAGTGGCGGTACATGAGGTCTTCGGTGCTGTATGCCCTGGCTTTGTCCAGACCCTTGTCCGCCGGGGTTTCGACCGCCGAATGGATGGAAGATATGTACATTATCTGAGCTCCGTCCGGGGAGATGGCGAATTCGCTCACGCCGGCAGGTATGTCGCTGACCTGCACCTTCTTGCCAAGCTTGTTCCCATTTATCGGAGCCTTCCAGATCTGTCCTCCCTGAACGAAGAGGATATATTTTCCGTCCGGGCTCCAGCGGGCGCAGTTGACACTTTTCGCATAATGCGTGAGCTGCACCTTGCCGCTGCCGTCGATGTCGCTGAGGAACAGGTTCCGGCAGCCTCTGTTCTCCCCAATGCTCTGGTAGCTTACTCCGTAAAGGACCTTCGCCCCGTCGGGGGATACCTGCGGGTCGGAAAGGCGTCCGAGCGCCAGCATCATTTCCGGAGTCATCCTGCCTTCGGAGAAATCAATTTCCTGCGGGCCGATGTACCCGCTTTCGTCTTGTGTTTTCATACATCCGCTGAGTGCGGCCGCAACAAGCCCTGCGGCCAGTAATACTAGTTTTCTCATATTGTTGTCAACTGATTTTGCTGTAGTCTTTCATATCGAATTTTCCCTTTCGTAATTCCTTCGTCAACAAATAATTGCGTCTGTCTTCAAGGAGCGGGTCCGCTTCCAGCACCTTCTCTGCAACGGCCCTGGCTTCGCCAAGCATGATTCCGTCGCGGGCCAGGGACGCTATGGCGAGTTTTATCGGAAGGCCGCTTTGCTGGGTGCCTTCCAGGTCGCCCGGTCCCCTCATCTTCATATCCTCCTCGGCGATCTCGAAGCCGTCGTTTGTCCGGCACATGAGTTCGAGCCTGGCGCGGGCTTCCTTCGAGGTCTTGTAGTCGTAAACCAGTACGCAGTAGCTCTCTTCCGCCCCGCGGCCGACCCGTCCGCGCAGCTGGTGGAGCTGGGACAAGCCGAAGCGCTGGGAACTCTCGATAACCATGACGGATGCATTGGGAACATCCACACCAACCTCTATGACGGTAGTCGAGACAAGGATGTCGGCGCGTCCTTCCGCAAAAGCGGACATGTTGAAGTTCTTGACCTCATTGGTCTGCCGGCCATGTACCATGGCCACCTTGTAGTCGGGCAGGGGGAAGTATTTCAAGATTTCCTCATACCCCAGCTCCAGATTGTTCAGGTCCATCTTCTCGCTTTCGAAAATGAGCGGGTAAACGACGAAGACCTGTCTGCCGAGGGAAATCTGCTTGCGCATGAAGCTATATACCGCACCCTTGCGGTTATCGGGGATGGTGGTCGTCTTGACAGGTTTGCGTCCCGGCGGCAGTTCATCTATCACCGATACGTCAAGGTCGCCGTACAGGGTCATCGCAAGGGTCCTGGGGATGGGAGTAGCCGTCATGACCAGCACATGGGGAGAGCATCCGTCGGCGCGTTTGTTCCATAGCTTCGCTCGCTGGTCCACTCCGAAGCGGTGCTGTTCGTCTATGACCGCAAGGCCCAGGTTCCTGAAGAGCACGTTGTTTTCAATGAGGGCGTGCGTGCCCACGATGATCCCGATGCTGCCGTCGCGTAGGCCGGAGTGGATTTCGCGCCTCTCTTTCTGGGTGGTGCTGCCTGTGAGGAGAGCGCACCGCACGCCTGTCGGGGCAAGGTACCTCCTGATGTTCGCATAGTGCTGCTGCGAGAGCACCTCGGTGGGAGCCATGATGCAGGCCTGGTAGCCGTTGTCGACGGCTATGAGGGCAGAGAGTACCGCTACCATGGTCTTGCCCGACCCGACATCCCCCTGCAGGAGGCGGTTCATCTGATGCCCGCTCTTGAGATCGGCATGGATTTCTTTCATCACCCTTTTCTGTGCGCCTGTGAGGGAGAAGGGGAGCGAACCGTAGCATGCGTTGAATCCCTTGCCTACGTGGGGCATAGGCAGGCCGGGATTTCCGTGGGAGCGTATGTATTTTTGCTTTAACAGGCTGAGCTGCAAATAGAAGAGTTCCTCGAATTTGAGTCTTCTCGACGCCTTCTGCAACGCGTATTGGTCTGCAGGGAAATGGATGTTCTTCATCGCATACTGCAGGGAGCAGAGGGCATTCTCCCGAATGATGTAATCCGGCAGGGTCTCCTGGAATTCGGGAAGGCAGAGGGCCAGTGCCGCGCTTTCAAGCTTGCACATCACCTTGCCGGTGATGCCTCCGTTCTTGAGTTTCTCGGTGCTGGGATATACCCCTGTCAGGCCGCCGGAGAGCAGCGACCCCTCGGGCAAGGGCGCATCCACCTCGGGGTGGACCATGTTGAGTCGTCCACCGAATTCGGAAGGCTTTCCGAAGAAAACGAAGACGCTGCCGGGGACAAGCCTGGAGTAGTTCCATCTGATCCCTTTGAAGAACACCATCTCCATCTGTCCCGAACCGTCCTCCACGATGACGCTGAGGCGCTTTGCGGCATTCCAGGGGATCTTGTCGGAATCGGTCTTCACGACCGAACCCTGGGGACCGTATAGGGTGCGGCTGATGATCTTGCCCTTGATCTGGATGAAGGCCGCATCCACTGCGACTTCCGCAATGGGACAGATGCGTGAGCGGTCGATATAGCGGAAAGGATATATGGCAAGCAGGTCGCCTATGGTCTCGATTCCGAGCTCAGCCTTGAGCAGGGCGGCTCTCTTGGGCCCCACCCCGCTCAGATACTGTATGCTCGAAGCGAGTTCTCCCATGACTTTACTTCATTGCCTTGAGGGCTTCGGACGGCTTGCCCGCCGAAGTGAAGGCACCCTTTGCGTAGGGAGCCCAACCGAGGGAATTGTAAATGGCCGGTTTCCATCCGCCGTAAACTTCCGGTTCCCAGTAGAAAACCCCGGCGCAACACTCCAGAGGCTTTATTTTCGACATTACGTCCGAGATGCATTCGGCCCCGTCCGAAAAGTCTGAGGCTTCGATGCCTATTTCGGATACCATTACCGGGACTCCGAAACTTGATCCCAGTTTCTTGATGTTCGAAGCCAGGGCGCCGTTCGACGAAGTCCATGAGCCCTTGGTCGGATAGTAGGAGAGTCCTATCATGTCGAAGGCGGCGCCGTGGTCCTTGAGGTCGTTGAACCACCAGTCGTTCTCTTCCTGTCCCCTGTCCAGATGTGCAATGACCTTAGCGTCGGGAAAGACCGCCTTTACTGCGTTGTATCCGGCTTTGAAGAGCGTTGCGAAATTGTTCCAGCCACCGGGGGTGTCGGTATCTGAACCGCTGCTTTTCCAGAGTTTCCCGGCAGGCCACAGCATGCCGTTCCGGGTTTCGTTGCCCACCTGCACCCAGGCCGGACTTATGCCGGCGGCCTTGAGCGCGGAAAGAACTTCGGTGGTATGGTCTTTCACCTTCACCGCGAGGGCGGCAGGGGTGTGGTCGGTCCAGGCGGCGGGAATCGTCTGCCTCGAAGGATCGGCGAAAAAGTCGGAATAGTGGAAGTCTATCATTATGGACATCCCTGCCGCGGCGGCCCTCCTGGCCAGGCTTACCACGTCGTCCTTTCCACTCCAACCGCCCTGCGGGTTAACCCATACGCGAAGGCGTATGCTGTTCTGTCCCAATCCCTTGAGTATGGCGAAGAGATCGGTGTTGCCGCTGTCGTCGGAGAACTTGCGGCCGTCTTTCTCCATTTCGGAAAGCCAGCTTACGTCGGACCCGGCCGCAAAGGAGGGTGTGACCTGCTGACCGGCTGTTCCCGGGTCGGAACCGTTCCCGTTGCACGCGCAAATGATCAGGATTGCAGCCGTGATGGCTGACAATGGATGGAAAAACTTCTTCATATCTTTCAAAGATAGTCAATTTCCGGCAAAAACAGCACAAAAATACCGCGCCTGGACCAGACGCGGCATCAATAATCATCAGCGATGCAGTCCTATATCTTCGGACCGGCCTTTACGAGGGCCTTTCCTGCGCGGTTGGACTCGTACTTGTGGAAGTTCTTGATGAAGCGGGCGGCGAGGTCTTTGGCCTTATCTTCCCACTGGGCGGGATCGGCGTAGGTGTCGCGCGGATCCAGGATCCCGGTGTCAACCCCTTCGAGCTTGGTGGGCACGGTGAAGTTGAAGTAGGGGATGGTCTTGGTGGGTGCTTCGTCGATGGAGTGGTTGAGGATGGCGTCGATGATACCGCGGGTGTCGCGGATGCTGATGCGCTTTCCGGTACCGTTCCAGCCGGTGTTCACGAGGTAAGCCTTGGCGCCGCTCTTCTTCATCTTCTTCACGAGTTCCTCGGCGTACTTGGTCGGATGGAGTTCGAGGAAGGCCTGGCCGAAGCAGGCGGAGAAAGTGGGAGTGGGCTCGGTTATACCGCGCTCGGTTCCCGCGAGCTTTGCGGTGAAACCGCTGAGGAAGTAGTACTTGGTCTGCTCGGGATCGAGGATGGATACCGGGGGAAGCACTCCGAAGGCGTCGGCGGAGAGGAAGATGACCTGCTTGGCGGCGGGGCCATGGCTCTCGGGACGTACTATCTTCTCGATGTGGTAGATCGGGTAGCTTACGCGGGTATTTTCGGTAACGCTCTTGTCTGCGAAATTGATTTTGCCCTTTTCGTCAACGGTAACGTTCTCCAATAGTGCGTTGCGGCGGATTGCGTTGTAGATGTCGGGTTCGCTGTCCTTGTCGAG
>CAJOQW010000017.1 GCA_905236955.1 uncultured Bacteroidales bacterium | reverse complement strand
TTTCGAAGAAGTCGAGGAGGCAGCAAGGAAGGCCAGTGTCTATGACCAGATAGTGGCTCTTCCCAAAGGCTTTGACAGCCCTGCCACACAACTCTCCGGCGGTCAGCAGCAAAGGATAGCGCTGGCCCGGATGTTCCTCAAGAATCCGCCTGTCATTTTCCTCGATGAGCCCACGGCTTCCCTGGATGCCATCGAGACCGAGCAGATTAAGGCGGCTATCGACGCCATTAAGAAAGACCGCACCGTCATAATCATCTCACACTCCATCTCCCAGATCATCGACAGCGAGATGGTCTATGCCCTGAAGGAAGGACGCGTCGAGCAGAGCGGGGATCCTGACAGCCTGTATCAACAGGGCGGTGTGTACAAGGACATAGTGGATGCGTCTGCCCGAAGCCTCAATATCGAGAAGCTTGCCAGGACCATAGATTCCGAAGGCCGGAGGAATTGAGCGTCATCGTTTTCGAATCATCAGTCATTCATGAGCACTACGCGCCCCTTCCGGACACCTGTAATCTGACGGGGCTGTCCTGCAGGGCCGGTCATTTCCGGGCCATGGCCTTTGTTTCCGACACCCGGAATGATGTCCAGCATGGCCAGACCGGTATCCGGCAAGGTATAAACCATCGCCGGCTGTCCGTCACGCGGAGCATAAACGCCCAGATATCCTCCGGGATTGCCGTTCTGCAGGAGCAGATCCCCTTCTTTGGTATCAAAGCGGGCCCACTGCCAGTCGCTGTAGTAACCCTTGAACTCCGGATAATCGAAAGTTTCTCCGGGCACGGGATCGTTCCATTCCTTGTCCCAGACGCCATACTGGGGGCCGTGCTGGCGATTCTGCCAGACGCGGTAAGGACCCTTGCCCACATAACGCATGGCTTCCATCTTTTCCTCGGGATAGTCGAAGCAGACGCCCAAAAGCTCGATGGGACCCTCCCATTGATACGCATAGTCGAGCATGACCTCGCCCTTGCCGTTGATGCTCCACTGGGCGGACTTGAGCGGACCTTCATACTCGGCTCTGACCACTATCAGGCCATTTTCGGCCTTCCAATTGAAAGAGGACAGGCTGGATTCGGGTGCGATGTTCTCGAAAGTGCGCTCCAGAGGGCGGTCCTGCTCCCAATGGGGATTGTTACGCTTCTGGGGGTGAGTGCGTTTAGCTGCGACCATGCGCGGTCCGTCGAGGGACAGGGCCCCCAGTTTGACCAGGCTCCCATCTGTCCTGTCGAAGCGGATCTCCTTGCCCGCGGCTTTCACCACGAGGAAATTCCCCTCAGTTGCGCAAGCAGGTTCAGCAGAACCCGCACCTGCAGATAAACCTGCCTGGGGCGCATTCCAATAATACCCCCATGAGAACACATCGTCGCCCTGCGGATTGGTGGCGGTAAGGTACAGCGCATCAGCGTCCTGCCAGTTCTGGGGCAGTGAGAGCGAAAGCGTTCCGCTCTGATGCGGCGGTATGTTCCCTGCCTTTGCAGTACCTTCCGCGATGACAGTGCACGCGGCATCTTTATCCTGAGGCTTCGGCAGCCCGACCAGTTTCCATGAGAAGCCGCATTGCTTCAGATTCACGAAATCGTAGCGGTTTTCCACCTGGAAACGGCCGCCGAATTCTTCGGGCTTGGCTATGAAACTGCACTGGTCCGCTTCCTGGGCCAGATTTTCATTTTCAGGGGCGGCAGCGCCGAAGGGGAGTACATGGACAGGAGACCATATGTGGCGCACGGTATAGAAACTGCCTTCCTTCTCCTGGTGCGGCCCGACTATACCGTCTGGAGCATAAGTACCGGCATTGTCGATCCTTCCGCCCTCGTCGGTACGGACTACGCCCTCATCGGCAAAAGACCAGAGGAAGAAACCTCCCGCGCGGTCGTGGTGACGGAGCAGTTCCCAGAAATCCCACAGTCCGCCTCCGTGACCTCCGTCAAACAGCCCGTGCAGGATTTCGGTGGGCATGTAGATGCCAGGCTTGGCGAGAGTTTCCTTCATACGGTCGTAGTAGGGATAATGTTGTGTTTCGAATCCATTTTTGTTCAGCCACGGATAGACAACGGGACGCTGCTGGATATCAGCGCGTTTGAAGACGGGCTCCAGCTCGAAATTGAAACCGCCTTCATTACCGTTCGACCACCAGGTCACACATGGGTGATTCTGGTCGCGGGCGACAAAGACCTCCACCAACGGAGTTCCGGTTTCAGTGCTGTAATGGCCATGCCATCCGGCCAGTTCGTCCATCACGTACAATCCGAGAGAATCGCAGGCGTCGAGGAATGCGGGATCGGGCGGATAATGGCACATGCGCACCGCATTCATGTTCATCTCCTTTATGACGCGGACATCCTCGATGCAGTCCTCCCGGCTCAGGGCCCGTCCCGTTTCGGGGCGGAAACTGTGACGGTTCACACCCTTGACAAGAACCTTGCTGCCATTTACGTAAAGACCGTCTTCCTCGCGCACTTCTATAGTCCTGAAACCTATGCGTTCGGAATAAGTATGAACCAATTTGGAACCTTTGAACAGTTCGAAGCGCAGACGGTAGAGCGACGGTGTTTCGGCCGTCCATTGACGCACTTTGCGGTACGAAGTCTCAAGGGAGGCCTTCCCATCCTGGACGGGGGAGCGCCGCGCACGGCCCACCGTGCGGCCGTCTTGATCGAGCAGACGGGTAACCACATAGCTGTCTGGGTCCACATCGCCTCCAAGATAAACTTCCGCACGCATACTGCCGTCAGCACGGGCGTCCACAGCCACACGTTCGATGTAACCCGTCGGACGGGACGTGAGATACACGGGACGGAAGATACCTCCGTAGTTCCAGAAATCGGCGCGGCGCTCGGCAGCGTTGATGCTGGGATCGGAAGACTCCTTGTGCACTGTCACTTCGAGCGAGTTGTCCTGCCCGCCATAATTCACCAGTGAGCTGACATCCGCCGAGAAACGATAATAAGACCCCTGGTGCAGGGCAACCACGGTCTGACCGTTGACTTTGACCGAACAGTCGGTCATCACTCCGTCGAAGACGATCGATACGACACGGCCCTGCCAGGATTGCGGTACTTGGAAAGATGTGCGGTAAATGCCCGATTCATCTGCCGGATCCGGCCTGTCCCTGCGGAGCAGTACGTTCCCGTACTGATAATTGCCATATCCCTGCAGTTCCCAGCAGGAGGGGACCTTGATTTTCCCCCACTGCCCGGAATTCTGCCCTCCGGTACAGAAGAAATCCCAATAAACCTCGGAGGCAGCGTCTTCACCGGAGAGATACTGTACCAATGTAAGCGAGTCTGCATCCACCTCGTTTCTGCATGAAGCGAAAAAAAGCGCTGTTGCCGACAACAGAATGAATAAATGTTTCATGATGGAGATTATCACTATAGTAGCATTACCACACGACTAAACAGTTGCCTTTAGCCATGAACAATAATAGACAAATAATATCTGAATTCAAAGACTTCCCCAGACACGATTTCCATTAATAATGAATATATTCGCGAATCGGGTATTATTTTTTTTATTTAATCGTTGATTTTAAATAGATTATTTGAGCAAACGCATATTATCGATTGCCTTGGTTATGCTGATGATTGCTGCGTGTACCGGAGATGAAGACATGAAGGGTGTCATATTCTCTGAAAGCCAGCATATTTTCAGCGGCAGCGGCTCCCTGACGGTCAATGCCAACGACAATCTTACCCTTTCCGGAGCTTATGTCTTTGCCGTGACGACCGCGGGCGGCGCATAAGTTGCAATAGACTGTGCCGAGCAGAAAACTCTCACTGTCGGAAGCGGAGAGCCGGTTCAAGGTCTTGCCGTCAATCCATAGTCGAGGGTGGAAGACTGCTTCTGCCGAAATCCTTGTTGGGCTCGTCACTCATATCCAGTTCCAGGACTCCTCCGTCCACTATTTCCTCATAGGTAATCCAGGCCCTGTCGAGAGGCTTGCCGTTAAGTCTTGCGGAATTGATATATATATTCCGGTCGGAATTGTTATAGGCCCTGACCTTGAAATGCTTCCCCGCATGATATTCCTTGTCCAACTTGATATCGACCTCGTCGAAGACCGGAGAGGTCAGGATGAAGAC
>CAJOQW010000016.1 GCA_905236955.1 uncultured Bacteroidales bacterium | reverse complement strand
TTCCAGTCCTGGATGTTCTCCAGCCACTGGCCGAAACGTCCGGTACCGGTGGACTCGGGCTTCCAGGTTATCTGCTTGTTGAGTTCCACCATCTTGTCCTTGACAGCCGAAGCCTTGATGAACCACGCGTCGAGGGGATAATACAGAACGGGCTTGTCCGTGCGCCAGGAATGCGGATATGAGTGCACGTGCTTCTTGATCTTGAAGGCCTTGCCTTCGGACTTGAGCATCACGCAAAGGTCGATGTCGAGCGTGGGGGCGTCCGCGGGAAGGCTGTCGTCGAAGGCGTTCTTCACGTAGCGGCCCGAGAATTCCGCATAGGACGGGTCGACGCAATCCTTCACATAGCCCGGATCGAGGTCTTCGAGCCTGTAGAAACGTCCCTGACGGTCCACCTGGGCCTGGCGGACCCCGTCCTTGTCGAGGAGCATCATGGCGGCTACGCCGTTGGCCTCGCTCACGCGTTTGTCGTCGGCGCCGAACGTACCTGCAATATGGACGATTCCGGTACCTTCCTCGACAGTGACATAGTCGCCGGGGATGACCACGAACGACCTGCCTTCCTGGACGCTCTTGAACCAGGGGATGAGCTGTTTGTAGGACATGCCCACGAGTTCGGAGCCGCGGATTACGCCGGGGAGCAGCTCATGCGGCTGCGAGCCGAACCATGTATCGACGAGGGCCTCGGCCACCACATATACACACTCCGCCCCGCTGTATGGATTCGCGGCCTTGACGCGGACGTAATCGATCTTGGGCCCGACGCAGAGAGCCATGTTGGAGGGAAGTGTCCAAGGCGTGGTGGTCCATGCTATGAAATACAGTGGGCCGTCGGCGAAAAGCGCCTTGTGAGCCTCGTCCGGCACCATCTCGAACTGGACCGTGCAGGTGGTATCGGTGACATCCTTGTAGCAGCCGGGCTGGTTGAGTTCGTGCGAACTCAGGCCGGTACCGTCCGACGGGCTGAAAGGCTGTATGCTGAACCCCTTGTAAAGCAGGCCTTTGGAGTAGATGTCCTTGAGCAGATACCAAAGGGTTTCTATGTAGCGGTTGTCATAGGTGATATAAGGATCGTCCATGTCCACCCAATATCCGACCCTCTCGGTGAGATTCTCCCACTCCCTGGTATACTTCATGACCTCGGAGCGGCAGGTGCGGTTGTATTCGCCTACTGATATGCGGGTGCCTATGTCTTCCTTGTGGATGCCCAGTTTCTTCTCCACGCCTATTTCCACCGGAAGGCCGTGGGTGTCCCAGCCGGCGCGGCGGCGGACAAGGTAACCTGTCTGGCTCTTGTAACGGCAGATGGCATCCTTGATGCTCCGGGCCATCACGTGATGGATGCCCGGCATGCCGTTGGCACTGGGCGGACCTTCAAAGAATATGAATTCAGGTGCACCTTCCCTGAGTTTCAGGGATGTCTCGAATGCTTTCTCCTTTTTCCAACGCTCCAGGACCTCTGACGCGGCAGAGACCAGATCGAGGCGCTTATATTCTTTGAAACTCATATTTTTTGCCTAAATTTGTACATTCATTTTAACTGACAAAGATAAGGAATTCTTGGGTTTTTAGCAATACATGGGAACACTTGACATCATACTCCTGATCTGTTTCATTCCCGCTCTTGTAAGAGGTATCCAGAAGGGATTCATAGAACAACTGGTATCGATTATTTCCATACTTCTCGGAGCCTGGCTCGCCTTCCGCTTCTCGCTCCCTGTGAGCGAATGGCTTTCCGGCTATGTCACGATGGAGCCGAAACCCTTGCAACTGATAGCTTTCATACTTGTAGCCCTGTTGTCTGTCCTGGTGCTTGTCCTCATCGGCAAACTTATCACCCACACGCTCAAACTGGCATCCCTCGGATGGCTCAACAGGCTGCTCGGGGTCGTCTTCGCACTCCTGAAAGCCGCCCTGATAATAGGTCTGCTCATCTTCATCTTCGATTCATTCAATGCGAAGTGGGGGCTCATCAAGCCCGAGACCCTGGGTGAATCCCCGGTCTATATCGCTCTCAGGGACGCCGCCATGAAAGTGTTCCCATATCTCCAAAGCCTGATAACGAATGTCCAATAGGATAATCCTAATAGAAACTTCCACCACCCTTTGTTCCACGGCCCTCGCCGAGAACGGAAAGATAGTCTCGGAGCGCCGCTGCGCGGAACCCCGCGCACATGCTTCAGTCACCGCCCCCTTCGTGAAGGAGATGCTGGACGAGTGCGGATGGACCGCAGGCAGTTGCGATGCAGTATGCGTGGGCATGGGCCCCGGGTCTTATACCGGGCTCCGTGTGGGCGTATCCACTGCCAAGGGCCTTTGCTTCGGAGCGGGCATTCCGCTTCTCGCGGTAGGCACCCTGGAAACCCTCTTCTGGCAGGGCAAGGCCCTTCAGCCCGAAGGGTGCACAGCCGTCATCCCCATGCTGGACGCCCGTAGGATGGAAGTATATACCTGCATCTATTCTCCTGAGGGCAAACAACTTACCGAAATAGCTCCGGTAGTCCTGGACAAGGACTCGTTCGCTGCGGAATTCGCATCCGGTCCCGTGCTCGTCATCGGCGACGCCGCCACCAAGAGCAAGGAGGTCCTCCCCCCTTCCGCCACTTGCATACAGACTTGTCCCGAAGCAAAAGCGATGCTCCATCCCGCAATGCGCGAAATGGAGCAAGGTAATTTCAGGGACGTGGCCTATTTCGAACCCTTCTACCTGAAGGAATTCATTGCCACTGTGAGCAGGAAGGACATCCTTCCTAACGCAATATCACGGCAAGGGTCTTCTCCAGGGCCGGAACGCCGCTGATATCCTTGATGCCTTCTTCGTCCGTGACAAGCACTGACGTCGGCAGGCTGCTTACATTGTACAAAGCAAGCGCCGGGGAAACCGCCCCCTGACCGTCACAGACATTGATCCACGGGAGTTTCTGTGCGTTGACCACAGCCGCCCATGCCGGTTTGTCGGAACTCACTCCCACGGAATAGATTTCCAGTCCGCGCCCATGCCAACGCTCGTAAAGAGGCATGAGCACATCCACGTTGAACATCTTCTGTGCGTTGTCGGAAGGGTCCCAGAAATGCACTATTACGGCCTTGGCGTCCAATCCGGCCAGGCTGACCGGTTCGCCGCCCTTGATGGAGGGAAGCATCAGATCGGGGAAAGAAGAGACCTCGGTTGCGCTTAAGCGGCTTTGGAGCCCCAGGATCTTTTCCCTGCGGACAGTCTCCTTCTCGAGTGCCTTGACGTAACGGGACTCAGGATAGACCGTCTTGAGGGAATCGCACGCCTGACGGAACAGCACGGCGTCGGTATTTTGGTTGAATATCGGAGTGTATTCGTTCAACTGCTCATATAACAGAGGCACATTGACCAGCGAATAAGGATGCGAGAGGACAAAGCGCACATTCTCGCGGTAGTGGGCAATGAAAGCCTTTGCCATCTCAGGGCCCTGGCCTCCCATATCGTCGAGACGCTTCATCCCGAGGGCGAATTCGGCGAACTTCCTCTCATTCTCGGAAAGGAGTCTGGAATCTTCCGAACCTTCCACCGTGGAATTGCCGAGAGTGTCGGCCTCGACCCTGATCTTGTCGCCGTCCTTGACCAGCAGGGAAGCAATCTTCCTCCCGTTATGGAAAAGGTATATGAATTCGGGCTGCCCCTTCTCGACGGGGACTTTGAAACTGAAGGATCCGGAAGCGTCGGTTTTGACCGTATCCAGGATATTCCAACTGTTGACGTTGAGCTCGCGGACTTCTATTTCGTGACCGGGAGCGTCCTTAAGGTTGCCGGAAATGCCCGCCTTTGGGGCACAGGCTACGGTTGCGAGGGCCGCGACGGCCAGTATTGACCTAAAGTTTTTCATACTCTGCGAGGATTGCTTTGGC
>CAJOQW010000015.1 GCA_905236955.1 uncultured Bacteroidales bacterium | reverse complement strand
CTGGTTGCCCAGGCTGTCCCTCAACGGCTTGTCCTCCTTGGTCCTGAGGGCCACGGCGGCGTCGCGGGAGAGCCGTACTTCGGACAGCGTGTCGATATAATTGATGCGGTTGCCCACCGCGGCGACGTCCCGCGTCGTGTCCTGCACCTGGGCGTGACCCATCATGATGACGTCATTGGGGATGCGGTAATAGTACAATGAATCGCTCCATCCCTCCTGGGCCTTGGTAAGGCCGTGGACATTCCCGCGGAAGAAGAAGGTCTCTTCGCCGCGAAGGTACCATCCCCCGTCCGCCGTGAGCATGTTCTCTTCCTTCCAGAAGTCTATCCTGTCCAGGAAGTCGGCACGGCTGTCGGATGCGCGGTAGTCGAGCTTGGACGTCTTGATGAAGACGGAGTCGGTGAACATGTTCACCTGGTTGCGGAAGGTGAATATCTTGGAACGGGCGTCGTACGAACCGTCCATGCTCTCGATGATCTGCCCGTCCTTGTCCCGCATGGAAGCCCCGTTGCTGAAGTAGGCTACGCTGTCCTGGGTGTTGTAGTCGAGGTAATGCGTGCGTAGGGTGTTCCTCTCCTTGTCCTGGAGCTGCACCAGCGAGCCCCGGCACTGCACCATGTTGTCATCGACATAATACTGCATCTTGTCGCTGGTGAGTATGGTCTCTTTCTGGATGAGCTGCACATGGCCCCTTGCGTTGATTATCTTGTTCGCGACATCCCACAGGGCAGTGTCGCACTTGAGATAGGTACCGTTGTGCAGGAAGGTGGCGTCGATGCTCCTGCGGTACGTCTTGCCGAGGACTTCCATGAGCTGAATGTTGGAAGCCTTGATAAGCCGTACCAGGCTGTCCTTCTGCTCAGTCTTCTGGGCAGAGGCAGCCGGCATGGCGAACAGCAGCGCCAGCAGGAAAGCGATTATTTCCTTACCTTTCCTGCCCATCCTTTGCGGGAGAAGTCGCAGTCCCCGAAGAGAGGATCGATGATGATGTAGGTCTCGTCAATTTTCTTGTCGATGAACGACTCGATGGCTTCCATCTGCTTTCCGCCCCTAACCATGTCCAGGAGCTCGGTATAGTCGTTCTCGAAGGTGGCGGTATGCGCCGGTACGATCTTGTCCAGCCTTACTATCTTGTAAACCAGGTTGCCGTCGCGGCCTTCGTTGTCCCGGGACACCAGGGGTTCGGATATCTGCCCTATCTCCAGGTCCTTGACCGCAGCATAGTCCTCGGGCTTTATCTGGTCTATCTCGAAATAGGCGCTGCCGGTGTTCGGGTCCGACATCTGACCGCCGTTGGTACGGGTGGCCGGGTCTTCGGAATAGAAGCGGGCCGCCAGGTCGAAGGCTATTTTCCCGGTGTCGATAGCGACCTTGATGCTGTCGAGGCGCTTGAAGGCCTTTTCCCTGTCGGCGTCGGTATATTGGGGCTTGAGCAGGATATGGCGGGCATTGAACATGTCGTTCTTCTTCTCGATGACCTCGATGATGTGGAAGCCGTCCGGGGTTTCCACTATCTGCGATATGGTGCCGGGCTTGAGGGACATGGCGGCATCGGAGAAGGCCGGCCAGAAAATGCTTTTGGACGCCATGCCGAGTTCACCTCCCTTGAGGGCGCTGCCCGTATCTTCCGAGTAGAGGCGGGCAAGGGTGGAGAACCTTTCGCCGTTGATGATACGCTCCCGTATGGAAAGCAGGCGTTCCTTGACGGCCAGGCTGGCGGCTTCCCTGTCGGGATAGACGCATATCTGGCTCATCTGGTACTTGATGGGGATAACGGGAAGGTTGTCCACCTGGGCGGTGTCGAGGAACCGCTTTACGTCGTACGGGGTGAGTTCGGGAATGCCCTTGGCTATTTCCTGCTGCTCCTGCTGTATGAGGGAATTGTCCTGGAGCTGCTGCTGCCATTCCTGGCGGAGCTTGTAGATGGGCTTTCCGAAATAGGCCTCGGCCTGATCGTCGCCGCCCAGTGCCGTGCGCATCTGGTCCAGCCTCTGGTTGAGTTCGGCCTGGACCATCTCGTTGTTTACCTTGAGGGAGTCGAGCCTCGACTGCATGAGGAACAGCTTGGACTGCATCATGTTCTCGAGGAGGGCGCAGCGGGTGTTCTGGTCGGAGCCCATTCCCTGGGCGCGCATCATCTGCACCTCGTTCTCGAGGTCGGATATGGTTATGGGTTCGTTGCCCACGACCGCGATGGTCTTGTCCACTATGCCGTTGTATCTTTGGGCCCCGGCCACGGTACAAACCAGAAGGGCCGCCAGTGTGAGGATCTTTTTCATTCGCTGATGGTCACAAAATCTTTGTTTTTCTCTGCTTCAGTAAGCAACTCTTGTTCCAGATT
>CAJOQW010000014.1 GCA_905236955.1 uncultured Bacteroidales bacterium | reverse complement strand
GGCGACCCTGTCGAAGACGCAGTCGTGGGCATATACGTTGCGGATCATGCCCGCCGTCTCGCTGCCGAAGGTGACACCTCCGGCGCTGTTGAAGGCGTAGCACCAGCGGACGACTACGTTCTCGGTCGGTTTGTTTACCCGTATGCCGTCGTAGTAACGGCCCGACTTCAGGGTGTAACCGTCGTCGGTGGTGGAAACCGAGCAGTACTCGATGAGTACGTTGCGGCTCGAGTCGATATCCATGCCGTCGCCCCTGGGCATGCCGAGGCTGTTAACCGTCACCCCGCGGATGATCACGTTCTCGCAGTAGGTGGGGCAGATGTTCCAGTATATGGTCTGCTCGATGGTAACCCCCTCGATCAGGACGTTCCTGCAGTTCACCGGACCGATGAATTCCGGGCGGTATATGGCATGGCCGTCCTTCCCGTCCGCTATGCGTTCGGAAAGGGGGACATTGGGATCCATGCGGTATTCTACGACCGGGAGTTTCTGGGTGGATTCTATTATGTCTATCTCACATCCCTTGCCGGGGCCGACGAGCTTGCCCTTGCCGGTGACGGCGATGTTCTCGGCTCCGTTTGCGTAGATATTGGCGCCAAGGGACATAACCTCGATTCCTTCCGTGCGGCAGAATACCACGGGGAGATAGTCCTTGATGAAGCCCGAGAAGTGCAGTTCGGCCCCGTCCTCGAGGTGCAGGTTGATATTGCTCTTCAGTTCGATGCGGCCCGTGAGCCAGGAACCGGCCGGCACTATCACGGTGCCGCCGCCTTTTGCCGCGAGCCTGTCGATGGCCTTCTGGATCGCCGCGGTCGAGAGCACGCCTTCCTTTGCCCCTGTCTTCTTGATGGATAGTGACCTGTCCGGGAAGACGGGCCTGGAGAGTTGCGGCATCTCGAAAGGTGCCTCGATGGGAGCAATCTCTGCGGGACATACCGCAGGGCCGACCTCGGAAATCTGGGGGATGGCCTGGGCCCCCGCCGGCATGGCCGGGAGGAGCAGGGCGAGTGAAATCGCTACTGATTTAAAGTCCATGTGCATGTATCTGTCTTCTTGGTTTTGCGGGAGCGGCCTTCGGCAGTGACCGTATTTTCGCCGGGTTGGAGACTTACGCCTTTCCAAATGGCCCGTTTGAGGTTGTCGGGTTTGACCTTGCCCACCTTCTTCCCGTTGAGGAAGAGGGTGACTTCGTCCATGTTGGAGTACACCTTGATGTCGGTTACGGCCTGGGTGCGGTCGGTGTACCTGCGGCTTGTTATGTAAACCATGGGATCGGTCGTCCAGTTGGCCTTGTACAGGAAGAAGGCGTCCTTGCGGGTCTTCCTGTCATAGGTTACGAGGCCCTTGTCGTTGAAGCCGTCCCGGTCGCCCTCCTTGCGTATCGACGAATGGAAGTCGGAGAATACCCAGATGATCTTGCTCCAAAGGTACGGCCGGCTCTGGATGGCTTCTAGGTTGCTCTCGTGCACCAGGGCCTGCCTTTCTTCACCATGGAAGCGTCCCCTGGGTTCGGGACGGGATTCGCCGGGCAGCCAGTGATGGTGGATGCTTGCTCCGGCGCCGTATTCCGAGATTCCGACGGGCTGTCCCTTGGCATCCGCCTTGGCCTGGTCCATGAACGGGCCTATGCCGTTGGGTTCGTTCCCGTACCAGCCGAAATACTTGTTCCAGGCTATCAGGTCCGATATTCCGAGATAATAATTCTCGTCCACGCAGGTGGCGAAGGTGGTCAGGCGCGAAGGATCTATCTTGTGATAGAGGTCGTTTATCTCGGAAATGAAGGGGATGGGATTGTCGTATTCCACGAAGCGGGTGCCGTCGCTTACGAGTATCTCATTGAAGATTCCCCAGAAACATACCGAAGGGTGGTTGAACTTCTGATAAACCAGTTCGTAGGTATCCTGGATGGCATTTTCGCGGAAACCGTCATTGCCCAGATAACCTGTATAGTCGTATCCTCCCGGACCGCACATGGGTATCTCGGTCCACAGGATGATGCCCTTCTCGTCGCTGTGCCTGTAAACGGGTTCGGCATGGGGATAATGGGCCAGGCGCATCATGGTGGCGCCCGATTCCATTATCAGGTCGAAATCGGTATCGTAATCCTCCGGCAGGAGGGCGCTTCCCCTTCCGTCGAAATCCTCGTGACGGCAGAATCCGTGAAGGTCGAGGGGCTTGCCGTTGAGGAAGAAGCCCTTGTCGGCATCGACCCTGAAGTAGCGGAATCCGGTCTGTTGCACGACCTCGTCGAGCACGCGGCCGTCCCGCATCAACTGCACGGTGACGGTGTACAGGTAAGGATTCTCGCGCCCGTTCCACAGTATAGGATCCTGGATATTGAAGGGCTGCTTCACGCTCTCCCCGTCGGCCTTTGCCGAGGCGGAAGCTACTTCCTTGCCCGATGCGTCGGAAATGACGGTGTGCAGCGTAAGACCCTCCTTGTCCTTGATCGACAGCACCGTCTCCACAGTTATGTCCGCCGCGGCGTCATTCACCTTATTCTGGCGTATGAACACGCCCGGCGAAGCATGGAACAGCGGGGAAATGCAGTCGGCTCCCGTCACAATCAGGTGACAGGGGCGGTGTATTCCCCCGTAGATGTTGAAGTCGCCGCTGATCGGAAGGACGTCGGTGCGGTAGGCGTTGCTCACCCACACTTCCAGTTCGTTCCCTCCTTGTCTGACAGCGTCGGTTATCTCGATGCAGAAAGCCGTGTATCCGCCCTTGTGACCGCCCACCGTGCGTTTGTTCACGAACACGTCGCAGACGGAGTTCACGCCCTCGAAATAAAGGAAGAGCCTTTTCCCGGCCATAGCCGGGGTGACCTCCAGCTTCCGGGTGTAAACCATCATCTCGCGGTTGTAGGTTCCGTCCGGCAGGTATTCCGCATTCCAGGTGTGGGGGAGCGTCACAGGGGTGGGTTCCGGGTTCTTGTTGGCCGTTATGGGACGGATGAACCAGCCTTCATCCAGGCTGGTTTCCGTTCTCTGGCCGAAAGCGGACACGGCCGCCGCCAGTGCCATCGCTATCAGTGAAGTGATTCTTTTCATTCGTGTACGTAGAGGTCCCAGCCCAGGTAGTTGCCGACAGCTTCCTGGAGGACTTCAGCGACGTGACCGCGTACCATCGCCACGTGATGCTCGTAGCCGCCGCGGCAGATGTGCTTCATGAGTTCCTGCAGGCGGGGCACCTTGGTGACTGCGATGCAGCCGGCCATCTTGTATTCGTCGTCGGTGATGTCACCTTCGCCGAGATAAGCCTTGATGGCGCCTGCGGGATCGTCGGCCGATGCCCTGAAGAATGTCATCTTGCCGCTGGAAACCTTTGCGTAGATGGCGCCGAAGGTGTCTTCGGTACCGAGGGTGCGGGAGAGCACGGTCAGGGGCCCGAGCCCCAGCTTGTCATTGCCTATGAAACTCTTGGGATAATTGCCGCAGTGTGTGCAGACGCACATGTCGCGGATCTCTGCGAAGTTGTTGTTCCAGTCGAGGAGTGCGGGAGGATTGCCTGAGGCGAGCGCCAGCGCGTACATCGAAACGGCACCCAGCAGGTCGGTTTCGCATGCCGACGGGATGAGCTTTTCGGAAAGCATGCTCATCACCGTGCAGGGGGCTATGCCGTAATTCTTCTCGAGGGAATCCCAGCACTGGAGGGCGCAGGCATCGACCTGGCTCTCCCCGATCCAGTCGTTGACGGCAATGGCGAATTTCGCCATCTTGCGGAGCTTGGACTTGTAATGCTCCGGAACCCTGCCGTAGGAACTGATCCTGGAGGCATTCTCCTCCACCCTCGGGTCGTCGTCGGCGACGTTCATGGCATTGAAAATGATTTCGCTCATGTCCACCGGCACGACGGTTATGCCGCTGCGCTGCAGGAGTTTCTCGCTGGCGCGGCAGGTGTTGAAGCCGAGCGGGCGTGTGCCTATCTGTCCGATCCTGGCGTGGGTGAGACCGCGCACCGTGCGGCAGACGGCCGCGAACTTGTTCACGTCGTCCACGAATTCATGGCTGTAGATGCTGTAGGTGTGGAGGCTGGTGAGGCTGTACTTGATTCCGTACTGGTAGAGGTTGTTGCAGACGGAGATCTTGCCGCAGAAGGCGTCGCGCCTGTGGTCGAGGTCCACCTTGTCGTTCTCGTCGTCGCATGCCTGCACCAGGACGGGGACGCCGAGTTCGGCGTCGGCTATGGCGTTGATGATGCCGATCTCGAAGCCGAAATTGGGAAGGGACACGATGATGCCGTCGATCTCGTCGCGGTGTTCGCGGAAGAGTTTCGAGACCTTGAGGCCGTCTTCGCGGGTTTCGATGGTGCTGCTGCCGGTCGGGGTGGCGTCTTCGGGGAGTATGACATAGTCGTAGCCCTGTTCGTCGAGCACCTTGAGGATCTGCTTGCGCACGTCAATGGCGAGTGCCGGGTTGAAATAAGCCCGTGTTCCGATGATTACACCGAAGCACAGCTTTTTGTGAAACATGTCCATATTATCGTAGTTTACCGTTGTTATTTCACGAGTCGGGCCACGGCCCTGCGCCAGCCTTCGTAGGCTTCGGCCACGGCTGCTGCGTTCTCCTTGCGGGGGAGTATTGGGGCGTCCCCCTTCCATACCGTCCCGGCCTCGGCGAAGCTTTTCCACACGCCGCGGGCGAAACAGTTCATGAGGAAGGCCCCGAAAGCCGAGGCGTCGCTGACCTCCGAGCGAACCACCTGTACGCCCAGAAGGTCTGCCTGGAACTGCATTGTGAACTTGTTCCTGGTGGGTCCGCCGTCCACCCTCAGGTCCTTTAGGGTGATGCCGGCCTTCTCGGTCATGGCGTTTACGAGGTCTGCCACCTGGTAGGCGATGGACTCCGCGGCGGCGCGGCATACATAAGCCTTTCCCGTGCCGAAGCTGAGCCCCGATATCACGGCCCTTGCATCGGGCTGCCACCAGGGAGCTCCAAGCCCCACGAAAGCGGGCACCATGTACACTCCGCCGTTGTCGGGGATGGTCTGTGCGAGATCATCGGCTTCCTGCGGGCTGGAGATGAGCTTGAGCTCGTCCTTGAGCCATGCCAGGGTGGCGCCTGTGGAGTGGATGTTCCCCTCGAATCCGTAAAAGACCTTGCCGAGGGCTGAGATGCCCACCGAGGTCACCAGCCCTTCAGGGGCTTTGTGGGGGGTTTCGCCTATGTTCACCATAACCGATGAACCGGTGCCGTAGGTGGCCTTCCCGAGGCCTTCCGCGAAGCACATCTGTCCTGCGAGCGCTCCGTTGGAATCCCCCATGTCCCCGGCAATGTCTATCGGGCTTGCGAAGAGCCCTTCCACCGTCGTGGTCGCGAAGAGCGAGTCGCTGGGAAGGGGTGCGGGCACCATGCTGCGGGGGATGGTGAACATACGCAGGAGTTCGTCGTCGAACTCCAGGGTGTGAATGTTGAAAAGGAGGGTCCTCGCGGCGTTGGTGTAGTCCACTACGTGGGCCTTTCCGCCGCTGAGCTTCCAGATGAGCCAGCTGTCGATGGTGCCGAGCAGGAGATCCCCGTTGCCGGCCTTCTCCCTGGCTCCCGGGACATTGTCCAGGATCCACTTCGCTCCGCTGGCCGAAAAATAAGGGTCGAGCAGCAGGCCGCTGCGCTCCTGCACTTCGGGCTCCAGCCCCTGCGCCTTGAGGGCTGCGCAGATGTCCCGGCCCCTCATGCACTGCCAAACCACGGCGTTGCATACGGGTTTTCCGGTGTTTTTGTCCCATATCACCACGGTCTCGCGCTGGTTGGTTATTGCTATCGACCATTCCACGCCGGGAGCGGACGGATCCGCCACAAGCGAGATGGCCTTGACGGTGTTGCGGTATATCTCTTCCGCATCGTGCTCCACCCAGCCTTCTTTCGGATAGTATTGTTTGTGCGGCACTGAGGCGCTCGCCAGGATGGCCCCTCCGGCATCGAAGACGAAGGCCTTGGTGGCGGATGTGCTCTGGTCTATGGCGATAACCCTGTGCTGCATGGCCTTATTTCTTAAGGAAGTCCTTAGCGGAGGCCGCGATGCCTTCGGCGTCGAGGCCGAAATAATGAGCTATCTGGGCGGAAGTGCCGTGAGGGGCGTTCTCGTCGGGAACACCCAGGACGCGCACCGCCACGGGTTCTTCCCCGAGTTCTTCCGCGATGATGGCTCCAAGGCCGCCCCAGCGGCTGTGTTCCTCGACCGTGAGGACCTTTCCCGATGCGAGGGCGTACTTGCGCAGGGTTGCGGAGTCGAAGGGGACGATGCAGGAGTAATCGAGCACCGTGGCATTGATGCCTTCCGCTGCGAGATTGCCGGCAGCCTCAATCGCATGGGCCACGGCTTCGCCGGTGGCGGCTATGGTGAGGTCGGCCCCTTCACGGGCGACTATGGCCCTGCCTATCTCGAATTCCAGTCCTTCACCGTAGATTTCGGGCACGGCGCCGCGGCCGACCCTCATGTACGCTGGCTTGGGATAGTCCGCGAGCAGGGTGGTCAGACGTTCGGTTACCGCCGCGTCGGACGGAATGAATATGGACATTCCCGGGAAGCAGCGGAGAACCGCTATGTCGTGCATGCTGTGGTGGGTGGCGCCGAGGGCTCCGTATGCGAAACCGCCGCTTACACCCACCACGGTGACGGGCATCTTGCTGTATGCGAGGTCCACCTTCATCTGTTCGAGGCTCCGGGCCACATAGAAACAGGCGGGGCCGCAGCAGAACTCCTTCTTGCCGCTGTGGGCAAGACCGGCTGAGATGCCCACCGCGTCCTGTTCGGCTATGCCGCATTCCACGAACTGGGCGGGGAGTTCCTTCGAGAAATCCCCGAGGGTGACCGAACCGCGGGCGTCGGTGGTGACGGCTATTATATCCTTGTCTTCCCTTGCTGTCTCGAGCAGGCGGGATGTAAACGCTTTTCTGCAGTCTTTCATAGCGATTCCTTCTCTAAGGCTTTTATTCTTTCACTGATTTCTTCCACAGCCTGTGCGTACTGTTCTTCGGTGGGTACTCCATGGTGCCACTTGGCCACATTCTCCATGAACGACACCCCCTTGCCCTTGGTTGAATGGGATATGACCATATGGGGCTTTCCGCAGGCGTAGTCGGTGCTTCCGAGGGTCTTCAGTATGTCGGAAGTGTCGTCCCCGTTCATCTCGCGCACGTCCCAGCCGAAGGCCTTCCATTTGAGGGCGAGATCTTCCAGGCCCATCACATCCTCGGTGTCGCCGCTGATCTGCAGGTGGTTGCGGTCGATGATGGCAACCAGGTTGTCGAGCTTGTACTGACGGCCCGCCATGGCGGCCTCGTAGATGGAGCCTTCTTCCTGTTCGCCGTCTCCCATGAGTACGAAGGTCCTGTAGGCGCGGCCGTCCATCTTGGCGGCCAGGGCCATGCCCACGCCGATCGACAGTCCGTGACCAAGGGCTCCGGAGTTCACTTCGATACCGGGCACGTTGTTGGTGGGATGCCCTGCCAGGGGGGAACCGAACTGTCCCAGGGTGTCGAGCATCTCCTTGGGGAGTATCCCCGCGGCCTCGAGCGACACGAAAAGGGCCTCGGTGCAATGTCCCTTGCTGAGCACGAAACGGTCCCTGTCGGGGTCGGACAAGGTTGACGGCGAAATGTTCAATATTTTCTGGTAGAGCACGGTCATCACGTTGAGTGCGGAGAGGTCGCCTCCGGTGTGGCCGGCCCTGGAAAAATGTATTACTTCGAGAAGGCGCAGCCGGCTGCGTTCTGAGATCAGGTCTAGTGTTTTCATTACTTTGCAAATATATGAAAACAAAACCAAATTACCTTCGTTTTCTTTCGGTCTGTCAAAATATTTTCTTGTTTCAGTGAAAAAAAGTATATTTGGAGAAATACATGTTCAATATGGCCCTGAATCAAAGAAGAATAGAAATCCTGAACCTCATCCAGGAAGACGGACATGCAAAGGTCCAGAAATTATCCAAGATATTCAAAGTATCGGAAGTCACCATCAGGCAGGACCTCGAAGAGCTGGAAAACCTCGGATATATCCAGAGGGAATACGGCGGGGCCTTCCTCAAGGACGTCGGCTCCCTCGTAAAGAGCGGCCAGGTCTTCAACCAGACCCACATGGAAGAAAAAAGGGCCATAGCCCGCAAGGCGGCCGAGATAGTGAAGGAAGGTGACAACATCATCCTCGACTCCGGTTCCACCACCACCGAGCTGGCCAAGCTCCTGGTCGGCTTCAAGAATCTCAATGTCATCACCAACGCCATCAACATCGCCTTCATCCTGGGCGAGAATCCGGGCATAAACCTGATAGTCTCCGGCGGCGAGTTCAAGGCCCCCACCCTCTCCCTTACCGGCGAGATGGCCGCGGCCCTCTTCAAGAACATCCATGTGGACAAATGTTTCCTGGCGACAGCCGGCATCTCCAAGGACGACTTCCAGCTCACCTACCCGAGCCTCAGCGACCTGGTGGTGAAAAGCGGTATGATCCGTGCCGCATCCAAGGTATATCTGCTCGCCGACTCCTCCAAGATCGGCCATTCCTCATTCGCGAGCCTTGGCCGCATATCTTTGATAGACACCTTGATAACCGACTCCAAAATATCTCAGGAGACAATCGCCTCCCTCAAGGACATAGGGGTGGATACCATTTATTAGCCAAGCCTTTGCAAGCGCCTTAAGACAGGCCGCCCCGTTCTGCGGACGGCCTGTCTTTTATGAAAAAAAGCTTATCTTAAACATCCGATAATTCCACAGAGCAGATGAAAAACATATGCATTTCCGCAGTTGCGGCCCTGACAGTTTTGTTTTCCTGTCCCGCGACTTCTCCGGCGCAGGAGTCCTCCGTCCCGCAAGAAGTGATGGAGCAGGTCTATCAGGCAGCGAAGACCCCGTACAAATACGGGCTCGTCGTGGCTCCCGATGATAATCTGCACAAGACCGACTGTCCAACCGTGTTCAGGCATGGCGGGCGCTGGTACATGACCTATCTGCTCTATTCCGACAGGGGTAATCCCGGGAAGAACGGCTACCAGACCTGCCTTGCAGTGTCGGACGACCTCCTGCACTGGGATAAGCTGGGAATACTGCTTCCGTTCAAGGAAGAGGGCTGGGACAGCAGCCAGAGGGCGGGTTATATGGCCCTGCTCGACAACGAATGGGGCGGAAGCTACACTCTTTCGAAATACAAGGGCAAATACTGGATGAGTTTCTTCGGAGGTCCCAACGAAGGCTATGAGAAGATGCCTTTGAGCATAGGCATGGCATGGACGAAGAAAGCACCCGGCAGATGGGTGAAAGACGGTTCAAGCAGTTGGGTGGCTTCGGACGCCCCGGTCCTCTCTTCTTCGGAGCCGTCGGCCCAGTGGTGGGACAACATAGTGCAGTACAAGACAAACGTGTTCGAGGATCCGCAAAGGAGATTCGGCAGCCGGTTCCTGATGTTCTATAATGCAGGAGGGGTCAACCCTTCCAACGGGCTCAAAGCCGAGAGGATAGGTCTCGCCCTTTCCGACGACATGCTGCACTGGAGCCGCTACGACGGCAACCCCGTCTTTGCCCACGAACAGCAGGGCATAATTTCCGGCGACGCGCATATACAGCGTATGGGCGACCTTTGGGTGATGTTCTATTTCGGGGCGTTCCGAAAGGACAAACCCTACAAGGCCTTCAATACTTTCGCCGCCTCCTACGACCTCCTTCACTGGACTGACTGGACCGGACAGGACCTGATCTACCCCACCGAGGACTATGACGAAATGTTCGCCCACAAAAGTTGCATGATAGTGCATGACGGCACCGTGTACCATTTCTACTGTGCGGTGAATGATGACGGCCAGAGGGGCATAGCCGTGGCTACCAGCCGTGACATGGGCCTGTCCGCCGTACATTTTCCCGCCCGTCCCGGCTGGGTGGGGGCGACCGCCGACCTGGCGGACACCCTCTCG
>CAJOQW010000013.1 GCA_905236955.1 uncultured Bacteroidales bacterium | reverse complement strand
GACGGCAGCCAATTGCAAAAGAAATACATAAGGGACTATACCGTCAACAAGATCGTCCGCGACGGAGTGGAGATAACCATCCATTCCATCACCACCAACCGTTATCCCGGAACCATGTTCGAGATCTCCGGTGCCGAGAAAAGACTCCGTCTGTCGTCCGACACCCTCGACTTTGGCGGCTCAAAGCCAACGATAATAACGGGGGACGACAAGAATGTCTGCTTTATCGTGGACGGGAAGAAGAAAGATATGAAATATATCAGCAGCATCCCTCCGGAGCAGATTGACAACATAACCGTCCTGAAGGACGCTGAATCTGTGAAGAAGTATGGCAATTACGACGGCGTAATCATCATAACGACAAAGAATTGAATAGGTTGATGCGGGTTAACGCCGGACTGAGGGTTTATCGAGCCCAAGGTCCGGTTTGGCCCGTGAAGAACGAACCAGCAGCCATGAAAGCACCAGGGCCACTACACACAGGCAGACGAACATGAGTTCGGCATTCACCTGGGTGGAGAAAGCAGGCACCGGCAGGGATTCCGCAGGGGCTTCCATGATGTTGCCGGCCATGCGCTTGAACCCCCAGAGCCCCAGGTTCTGCACCCAGTAGATAAGGGCATACGCCGTGCCGAGGAGTTTCTCGGGCACCACCTTGGGCACGCTGGGCCACATTGCCGCAGGCACCAGCGAATAACTGAAGCCGAGGAGTATCATGCTGAGGAAGCCGAAGAATGGCTTGCCTGATGGCGCGAATCCTATGAGCATATGGGCGCAGAGCGCCAGCACCGCCCCGAGGAGCATCCAGCGGGTGCCTTTGCCCTTCCTGTCCACCATGAGTCCGAAAAGAGGGGCGAAAACCACCGTCGAGAAGGGAAGGATCGTGGCCATGAGGCTCGCAGCCCTGGACGAAACGCCGAAACGGGGCACCAGGATGGCGCCGGTGAACTTCTTGAACGCAATGATGCTGCTGTAGAAGAATACGCACAGCAACGCTATCAGCCACCAGTTGCCATTCCCTACCACCTTGCCCACATCCTTGAAGCGAAACTTGTCCTGCTCGGCGGTGTCCACCTTGTCCACAAGGCCGCGCCTGCGGTCGAACCCGGCGTCCATCGCAACGAAAACCGCCCAGAAAACCGCCCCGACAAGCAGGAGTACCAGGCCGACGAAAGCCGGACGGGCGGTTTCGGAGAGGGTGTACATGCCCGTCTTCTCCCTTATGAGCAGTGGTGAGAGCACGAAGGCCGCGGCAGTGCCGAGCCGGGCTATGGCCAGTTGCAGGCCCATGGCGAACGCCATGTTTCCACCCTTGAACCATTTCGCTATCGACCTCGTGACGGCCACCCCTGCTATTTCCGAGCCGAGGCCGAATACCATGCAGCCTATCCAGGCGATGTCAAGGGACCTTGCCGGCGGGAGGCCGGCCGTGATGGCCCAGGTGACCATCGCAGCGCCCGCGACCATGAGGGCGACAAAGATGGAACCCGTCACCCGGACCCCCCACTTGTCGAGCAGCATCCCGCACACCACCAATCCGCCGAAGATGCAGAGTATGGAATAGCCCGAGGTGTACTTGCCGTAATCCGCCTGGCCCCATCCCAGTTGCAGGAGGGAAGGATCGTTGAAGATGTTCGACACCGTACTGAACATGTCGTCGAAGAAGTACGAACCGAACATGGGAACCACAAGAAGGGCAAGTGCGACCCAGCAGGCCGCACCCCCGCTTATGGATGATTTCCTTGCGACCATAAGGTCCTATTTCTTGATGTTGGGTTCTTCGAGGCCCAGATGCCTCTTGCGGTCAAGGGCCTTGAGGTAGATGGCCACGACCAGTGCGGCCACTCCGAAGCATGCGAATATGATGAGCGGAATGGTGTAGTTATACGGAATGAACTCCGCTCCGGCCGCCTTCGCGGCGATGACCGCGGGATTATCGGCGTTGGAAGCCTGGAGGACGCTGCCTATGAGAAGGGGCACGAAGCACAGGCCTATGTTCTGGACCCAGAAAATGAGGTTGTAAGCCGAGCCCAGGATCTTTTCTTCAATGATCTTCGGAACTGAAGGCCAGAGGGCGGCGGGCACGAGGGCGAAGCTTATGCCCAGAAGGACTATGGTACCGTATGCCAGTACCTTGCTGTGTGTAGCAGGCAGGGCGAACGCGAATATCAGATGACATGTTATAAGGAGGACTGCGCCCCAGATGAGCATTGTCGCGCCTTTGCCCTTATGGTCGAGGTAGGCCCCGAGGAACGGGGTGATGACAGCCGCCCCGATGGGGAACCAGCGGAAGATGTTTGCTGCCTGCTGCGGCGAGAGGTCGCCTATATTGCACTGCAGCATGTTCGCCCCGTACCTCTGGAACGGGAAGATGGCGCTGTAATAGAGGACGCACAGGATCGCGACTGTCCAGAAGCTCTTGGAACCGAACACCTTGCCCAGGTCGCTGATATGGAACTCGTCTTCGGGATTGCGGTCTTCCTTGGCCTTCTTGAGGCCGGCATCCACCAGCTGGGCGTCGAACTTTTTGTCCATTACGCTGAATACCAGGAAGTTGATGACACCTATGAGGAGGAGCACGGTGCAGAAACCGACCGGGGCTGCGATGGAGCCGAACCGGGCTGCTATCGCGGGACTTATGCTGAAAATGGCGAACACGCCTACACGGGCTATCGCCATTTCAATACCCATTGCAAGGGCCATCTCCTTTCCCTTGAACCATTTGGCAATGGCCTTCGAGACCGTTGTGCCGGCCATCTCACAGCCGCATCCGAACATCATGAAACCGAGGCTTGCCATCTTCGCGCTTCCGGGCATGGACGTCCACCATGTACCGAGCCATTCGTTGAAGGCGGTGTTCTGGAACCAGTCCGAGACTCCTATGTATTTTATGCCGGCACCGAGGAACATCATGCTGGAAGCGAGGATGCCGGTGAAGCGGATGCCCATCTTGTCAAGGATGATGCCGGCTATGATGAGGAAACCGCATACGTTGAGGAAATATTCCGCGGCGGCATAGGTGCCGAAAATATGCGGAGTCCAGCCTCTCTGCTGCTCTACCAGGCTCTGCAGCGGGGACATCACGTCCACGAACATGTAGCCGAAGAACATCATCAGGGCGATGAGGATGAGCGCCGCCCACCTTGCGGCGGGATAGTCGTTCATGAGTTTTTGAATCTTTTCTGCCATTGCTTGAGGTTTTAATTCCGCTAATATACGAAAAAATGAGGGAAATAATGTTACCTTTGCAGGGCGATGTACGAACTGTTGGACAAGATTGATTCTCCTGCCGACCTCAAGTCCCTGGACATGGATGGTCTCGGACGGCTTTGCCGGGAAATCCGGGAATATATCGTGGAGTGCTGCTCCGAGACCCCGGGTCACCTGGCATCGAGCCTCGGTGCCGTGGAACTTATCGTCGGCTTCCATTATGTGTTCGACTCACCCACCGACAAGATAGTCTTCGACGTGGGTCACCAGGCGTATGCGCACAAAATAATCACCGGTCGCCGGAAAGCCTTCAGGACCCTGCGGACGGAAGGCGGCATAAGCGGGTTCCCGAACAGGGATGAAAGCCCGTATGACATCTTCGGGGCGGGACATTCCTCCACCTCCATATCGGCCGCCCTCGGCCTCGCGGAAGCGGCGCGCCTTCAGGGCAGGAAGGAAAAGGTGGTGGCCCTGATAGGCGACGGGGCCCTCACGGGCGGCCTGGCCTTCGAAGGGCTCAACAACGTGGGAACGAGCAAGTCGGACCTGCTCGTCATCATCAACGACAACAACATCAGCATCGACTTCGGCAAGGGAGGCCTGCATGACCACCTCCTGTCACTCACCACATCACGCAAGTACAACGCCTTCAAGAACAAGGTGTGGGACATGCTCGGGGAAAGGGGGCTGAGACACGGCATCCAGCGATGGATCCGCGGTCTCAAGACCTGGCTTG
This sequence comes from uncultured Bacteroidales bacterium, assembly GCA_905236955.1. Taxonomy (GTDB): domain Bacteria; phylum Bacteroidota; class Bacteroidia; order Bacteroidales; family UBA932; genus Cryptobacteroides. The sequence goes on along the minus strand of CAJOQW010000013.1, from coordinate 1,310 downwards.
TCAGCAGCTCGGGAGGGGATATCATAGAAGATCTCGGCCTTCGCTATTTCGGGCCTGTCGACGGAAACGACATAGGCATGGTAGTGAACGCCATGAGACGTCTGAAGAACCTCTCCGGGCCGAGGGTGCTGCACTGCGTAACCACCAAGGGCAAAGGCTACGCCCCCGCCGAAGCCGACCCGGTCGCCTGGCACGCCCCGGGGAGGTTCAACCCCGCTACCGGCGAAAGGATTCCGGGGAACCGTCCTGCCGACAGGTACCAGGACGTTTTCGGACAGGTACTGTGCGAACTGGCGGCGAAAGACGGCAGGGTCGCCGGAATAACCCCTGCCATGGCCACCGGCTGCGGCATGACCCCGTTCGCGTCGCGTTTCCCTGACAGGTTCTTTGACGTAGGCATAGAAGAAGAACACGCGGTGACTTTCTCGGCCGGCCTTGCCGCCGGAGGGATGAGACCTTTCTGCAACATATACTCCACCTTCTCCCAAAGGGCATATGACCAGATCATCCACGACGTAGCGCTACAGCGTCTGCCGGTGGTCCTGTGCCTTGACAGGGCAGGCGTCGTCGGGGAGGATGGAGCCACCCACCAGGGAGTATTCGACCTTGCGGCATACCGCTCCATCCCCGGGGTGACCATCAGTGCTCCGTGCAACGAGGCGGAACTCAAGAATCTCATGTACACCGCCCTGGTCTCTGCGGGCGGACCGTTCATCATCCGCTATCCCCGCGGCTGCGGCGAAGGGTCTGAATGGAAGGATGTCCCCTACGAAAGGTATGAGGAAGGCAAGGCGGAGTGCCTGCTGGAAGGCGACACCGTCGCGATCGTCGCCATAGGGCCATGCGTAAACCGGGCCCTGGAAGCTGCTGAAGCCTTCCCCGGCAAGGTTGGTGTTTACAACTTCCGCTTCCTCAAGCCCCTCGACACCGCGGCCCTGGAGGGAATAGCCGCAGCCTACTCCCTGATAGTGACGGTGGAGGACGGCTGCCTGTGCGGAGGACTCTTCGGCGCCGTCACCGAGTATATGGCTTCGGCGGGACACCTTATCAATATTAAAGGGGTCGGGGTGACGGACGGATTCGTCGGGCACGCCCCCCAGCAGGTCCAGCGCGGTAAGTACGGTCTGGATAAAAAATCTCTTGAAAAAATTTTGACGGAATTATTTGGAGATTCCTAAATAATGTCTATCTTTGCAGTCCCTTTGCAAAAGGGGCTTTGACATACTGCCGATGTAGCTCAGTTGGCCAGAGCACGTGATTTGTAATCTCGGGGTCGAGGGTTCGAATCCCCCCATCGGCTCGCTTCTGTG
>CAJOQW010000012.1 GCA_905236955.1 uncultured Bacteroidales bacterium | reverse complement strand
TGTATAATTAGATTGCTTGCATGTTCTTGCCGTTCAGCAGCGCCTTGCCTTCCGGGGTATAGGCATAATCGATGAGCTCCTGGAAACGTTTCTCGACCTTTCCGCGGACTATCTTCGCGGTGGAGTTCACCAGGCCGTTCTGCTCGGTCCAGGCCTCGGGGCAGACCACGATCGCTGCAGGCAGCCATTTTTCGGGGAACATCCCCTCGTGCTTCCCTCCCTTACGGTAGGTATCGACCTCGGACTGGAGTTTTTGGAGCATGGCCTTCTTGCCGTCTTCGGATTCCGCGTCCAGGCCGGGATGCTCCTTTGCGAGCCAGCTGCGCAGGAGCTCCTTGTTGGGCACAACAAGCAATATGGTGTAAGGATTCTGGTTGTTGTGGATGATGGCCTGCTCCACGAACGGGCTGATGCTCGTAAGGTTGTCCTCGTAGCCTTCGGGGGAATACTTGTCGCCGTCGGCGGCGATGAGCAGGCTCTTGAAACGGCCGGTCACGTAAAGATAACGGCGGTCTTTCGGGTACAGATAGCCTCTGTCGCCAGTATAGAGCCAGCCGTCCACCACCGTCTTTGCAGTGGCTTCCGGATTTTTCCAGTAACCGGCCATTACATTCTCGCCCCTGATGACTATCTCGCCGGTGACACCGTCGGGGACTTCGTTGTGGTCTTCGTCGCAGATCTTGATGTCCATGGGCTCCACGGTGCGGCCGGAGCTGCCGAATATGGCATGGCCCTCGGAATTCGCACAGATTATCGGGGTGGCTTCGCTAAGGCCGTATCCCTGGAATACGGGGACACCGATGGCGTTATACCAGCGCTGCAGTTCGATGTCCAGAAGGGCTCCGCCGCCTACGAAGAAATGCATGTTGGGACCGAAGGCCTTTTCGCGGATGGTGCTGAATACCTTCTTGTCGAAGAAGTTGATTATGGGCTTTTTCCAGAAATGCTTGATCCAGGGTTTGCCGGCGTTGTAATATTCCCTGTTGTAACCTATCGCCAGGTTGACGCCCCAGTTGAACAACTTCTCAACCTTCTCTCCCTGGGCCCTGACGGCGCTTTCTATGGACTTCTTGAATGTACGGGAAAGGGCGGGCACGCTGAGCATGACATAAGGCTTGGTGTCCTTTATGGCTCCGGGGATGTTGCGCAGCGTGGCGAGCTGGGTCTTGCCTACGGGAACGGTGGCGATGCTGCCTCCGTACATCATCATGGTATAGAAGCCGGCAACGTGGGCGAAACAATGGTCGAGGGGAAGGATGATGAGCATAGTGCTTCCTTCGGGGACGCTGATGACGCTTGACCCCTGCTCGACATTTGCCGTATAATTGCGATGGGTGAGCAGGATGCCCTTCGGGTCGGCCGTGGTGCCGGAAGTATAGGAGATGTTGGCATAGTCGTCCGGACCTATGGAGGCTATGCGCGCTTCGAGCTCCGCCGAATGTTCCTTGAGGTAGGCTACGCCCATGGAGCGGAGCTCGCCGATGAACATCTCCCCTTCCTGCAGGGGCACGTCGTCGAGCACTATGACCTTGCGCACGGCGGGACATTGCCCGATTATGCGGCGGATCTTCGGCAGTTCGTTCTCGGATGCGACCGCGAACACCGAATCGGAGTGGTTGATACGGAACGACAGGTCCGTGTCGGATTCGAGCTTGTACGAGAGGGGCACGTTGACCCCGCCGGCGTAAAGTATGCCGAGTTCGGTCATCACCCACAGGTTGCGGGCTTCGCTGAGCAGCGACACCCTTTCGCCAGCTGCAAGCCCGAGGGCCATGAAACCGGCCGCCAGGATGCGGCCTTCGTCACGTGTCTGCTTGAAAGTGGTTTCCGTCCACACGCCGTCCACTTTCTCGCGGAGGTAGGTGTGGTCTGCGAACTTCTTGGAGTATTTCTCCACGAAATCGATAATTGTCGGTCTTTCCATATCTTAATCTAAAGGGTCTGCACATTGCCGGCGTCCTTGCGGCCGGAGAACAGGCCGTAAAGCTGGGCGTCTATCATATCGGTGATCTTCTCGAAATCTTCGGGGCGGTTGCCGAACTTGATGGTGTCGGCATCCACGATCAGCAGGTTCCCTTTATAGTCCTTGATCCATGCCTCGTACTTATCGTTCAGACCGGTGAGATAGTCGATACGGATGCTCCTTTCGTATTCCCTGCCGCGCTTCTGGATCTGGGCAATGAGGTTGGGGATGCTGGAACGCAGATAGATGAGCAGGTCGGGATAGCCTACCAGGGACATCATCAGGGAGAAGAGGTCGCTGTAGTTCTCGAAATCACGGGTGCTCATGAGTCCCATGTCGTGCAGGTTGGGCGCGAAGATCCTGGCATCTTCATAGATGGTGCGGTCCTGGATGACGACATCGTCCGTCTTGGCTATTTCCACGACGTCCTTGAAACGCTTGTTGAGGAAGTATATCTGCAGATTGAAGCTCCAGCGCTCCATATCTTCGTAGAAATCAGCTAGATAAGGATTGAAATCGACGGATTCGAATTTGGGGATCCAGCCGTAATGGGCTGCCAGCATCTTGGTGAGCGTGGTCTTGCCGCTTCCGATGTTTCCTGCTATGGCGATGTGCATTTTCGGTAGTGTTTATTAATCTTGCAAATATAACGATATTATTTGAACAGTCCGTAGAGTTCGGCGTCTATCCTGTCGGTTATCAGCGCGAAATGTTCCGGATTGTCCTTGAAGTCGAGATCGTCGGTCTCGATGACGAGGAGGCGGCCTTCGTACGATCCTATCCACTCTTCGTAATGACGGTTGAGACCGTCCAGATACTCGATGCTTATGCCCTGTTCGTACTCGCGCCCCCTCTTCTGGATGTTGGCCACCAGGTGAGCTATGCTGCTCTTGAGGTAGATAAGGAGCTCCGGGGGACGAACCAGGCTCATCATGAGGCCATAGAGCTGCATGTAAGTATTGTAGTCCCTCTCGCTCAGGTTGCCCATCTCGCGGTTGTTCTCCACGAAGATATGGACGCCCTCCATGAGGGTGCGGTCCTGGATGATGGTCTCTTCGCTACGCGATATTTCCAGGAGGTCCTTGAAACGCTGGGCAAGGAAATAAGTCTCGAGATTGTAGCTCCATCGGGAGATATCCTTGTAATAGTCCTCCAGATATGGATTGAAGGTCACGGACTCGAACTGCGGCTTCCAGCCGTAGTGCTCCGCCAGCATCCTGGTGAGCGTCGTCTTCCCGCTTCCGATGTTTCCTGCTACGCCTATATGCATTTCCTACAGATTGACATAAGATTTACAAATTTAGCAATTTCTTCGTATTTTTGCCCTGGTCGTTTCCACAATATGAAGCTCAAACTTTTTACCTGCAACAGGCTGCAAGAGAACTGCTACGTGCTTTCCTCCGGGGCAGACTGCATCATCGTGGACCCGGGTTTCGAAGATTCCGCGGAACTGCAGCGCCTGTATGCATACCTTGAGTCGGAGGGGATCTCCCCTTCGGCCATCCTGCTCACCCACGGCCACTTCGACCATGTAGCGGGCACAGTGCGGATACAGGAACGCTTTTCAGGAATCCCGGTATTCATGCATCCCGCCGACGGAATGCTCCTGCTCAAGGAAGACGCCCTCTTCGTCAAGGGTCTTGGTATCACGGACTTCGACGCCTCGTTCAACTGGATGCCCGTGGCTGAAGGGGATGTGGTATCTTCTTTCGGTTTCAAGGCCATTGCTACGCCGGGACACACCCCGGGGAGCATATGCTGGTACAATGAAGGCGAAGGGATATTGTTCTCGGGAGACACCCTGTTCGCAGGCACCATAGGCAGGACCGATTTCCCCTATAGCGACTACGACTCCGAAATCCGGTCCCTCATGGAGAAGATCATGCTCCTTCCGGGCTCCACCGATGTCTTTCCCGGACATGGCGGTGCAACCACCATACAGCGCGAGAGGGATACCAACCCATTCCTGGAGCCCTTCAACGAACCCGAAGAGTCCTTCGACGAGAGTCTCCCCGGAATAGAGATCGATCCTTTCATCTGATTTCCGCCCCCGAAGACCGGCAGTCCCTGTCACAATCTGCTGGCGACTTCCCGACAGATCTTTTCCAGCCAGATGGCATCGGTGGCGTCGAAGGCCGAGAGGACGCGGCTGTCGATGTCCAGCACTCCAGCGGCTTCTTTCCCCAGGAAAACGGGCACGACTATTTCGGAGCGGGATTCGCTGCTGCAGGCTATGTGGCCGGGGAACAGGTCCACGTCCGGCACCACAACGGTGCGCCTTTCCGCCCACGCGGTGCCGCACACGCCCTGACCGTAACGGATCATCCCGCAAGCAGGCGGGCCGAAATTCGGGCCGAGCACCAGCCATGGGCCTTTGGAGAGGCCGGTTCCAGGACCTTCATCCTTACCGGCACAACGCACCTCGTCAACCCACGGGAGACTGTCGGAAAGGTAGAACCCCGACCACCAGAATCCGAAACGCCTGTACAGCATTCCGGCAACCTCCCCAAGCAAGCCTTTCCTGTCCATACGGGGCATAGCCCCGATTTGTCCGAGCAGTCTGCGGTATGTCTCTTCCTTTGTTCCCATGTCGCAAAGTCAATCCCCTATAAGGTCTGTCCGCCGATGAATTCGCGCATGATGCTGGTGGGCGGGATGGCTGCGATCTCGGAAGGCTTGAGGGCTACCACCCGGCTGAGGAACTGAATAAGGTCCTGGGCTTTCTTGTAGGCCGGGCTGGCCTCCGTGATACCGTAGAGCAACGGCTCCGCATAGTACTTGAGCAGCGGGACGTCGTACAGGGTGGAGGAGTTGAACACCACGTCGGCGTTCTCCTCGAACGGGAAAATGTTGAGCGTCTCGCCGCGGCGCACGCTGGGCCAGCGCATGATGTTGTCTTCCGGCGAGATGCCCCGTACGCGGCTGTCGCGGACTATCCTGCGGAGAAGGCGCTTGTCCGTAGTGGACCCGTGGAACTTGACACCTCCCTTGATGGCGGAAAGCGCCGAAATATATACGTTGAATATCTTCGAACGGTCGATATTCGGGGTCAATGCCGGATTCAGGGCATGTATCCCCTCCATGAAAAGCATGTCGTTGGGTTCGAGCTTCAGAGTGCGGTTCTCGTCATAGACGGGCCTTCCGGACTTGAAGTCGAATCTGGGGACTATTATCTCCCTGCCTTCCAGGAGATCGTTGAGATCGTTGTTCAGACGCTCCACGTCCATGGCCGCCAGGCACTCGAAATCGAGGTTGCCGTCGGCGTCCTTCGGGGTATGGTCCCTGTCCACGAAATAGTTGTCCAGCTCGATGACCTTGGGGTTGATGCCGAGCACCCGGCACTGCTGGGCTATGCGCAGCGACGAGCTGGTCTTTCCGCTTGACGAAGGCCCGGACATCATGACGATGCGGTTCTTCTTGCGGCGCCAGAAGATAAGGTTGGCTATCTCGGCATATTTGCGCTCCTGTCTTGCCTCGCACAGGTTGATGAGGGGGATCCCCCGGCCTTCGTTGAGTACGGAATTCAATTTGTCGAGGGTGTCAACACCGATGGCCTTGGTCCAGTCGATGTATTCCTTGCGGGCATGGTCGATTTTACTGATCTGTTTCATACAATGCTTTTCTGAGATAGGGCCCTGTAACCGAATCGGGGTTGGCAGCGACCTCTTCCGGCGTTCCCTTCGCCACGACATATCCCCCTCCGGCACCGCCTTCCGGCCCCAGGTCTATGAGATAGTCCACGCTTTTGAGAACATCCATGTTGTGTTCTATGATGATTACCGTATTGCCTTGGCCGACGAGTTTCTGGATGACGTCCAGCAGGACCTTGATATCCGCGAAGTGCAATCCGGTGGTAGGTTCGTCAAGTATGTAAAGGGTGTTTCCCTTAGCCTTGCGGAAAAACTCCGCAGCCAGTTTCATGCGCTGGCTCTCCCCGCCGCTGAGCGTGACGGAAGATTGTCCGAGATGCACATAGCCCAGGCCGACGTCCACCATCGCCTTCAACTTCGGGGCGATCCTGGGATTGGTCTTGAAGAACTCATAGGCCTCGGCTATGGGCATGTCCAGCACATCGGAGATGTTCTTGCCCTTGTAATGGACCGCCAGGGTGTCTTCCTTGTAACGCCTGCCCCGGCACTGCTCGCAGGGCACCATGACGCTGGGCAGGAAATTCATCTCTATGACCTTGATGCCGGCGCCTTTGCACTCCTCGCAGCGGCCTCCCGGCACATTGAACGAGAACTGTCCCGCCTTGAAGCCGCGGACCTTGGCGTCGGGGGTATCCTCGAAGAGCTTGCGGATATCGTCGAAGACGCCTGTGAAAGTGGCGGGGTTGCTCCTTGGCGTGCGGCCTATAGGCCCCTGGTCCACCTCTATCACCTTATCCACGTTGTCATCGCCGACAATTTCGCGGTATGGCAGAGGGCGCTGTGTGGAATGGTAGAACTTCCGCTTCAAGATGGGCATGAGGGTCTCGTTCACGAGGGAAGATTTTCCGCTGCCGCTCACTCCGGCCACCCCGATGAAACACCCGAGCGGGAAATCGACGTCGATGTCTTTGAGATTGTTCCCACATGCGCCCCGGATTCCCAGCACCTTGCCGTTGCCCTTGCGTCTCGTACCGGGCAGGTCTATATGTTCCGTTCCCGACAGATAGCGTAGCGTTTCGGACGCCGATGCCGGCACTCCCCTGCCTTTTCCGGCTCCCAGATCACGGACCGGGCCGCTGTAGACTATCTTCCCTCCGAGGCGGCCGGCTCCCGGACCGACATCGACCAGCCAGTCCGCAGCACGCATGGTGGATTCGTCATGTTCCACGACTATCACGGTGTTTCCCTCGTCGCGGAGTTCCTTGAGCGAACCCAGCAGTTTGTAATTATCCCTCTGATGCAACCCTATTGACGGCTCATCCAGGATATAGATCACATTCACCAGGTTGGAACCTATTTGGGTGGCCAGCCTTATGCGTTGGCTCTCACCCCCCGAGAGCGAGCCGGTGGCCCTGTCGAGAGTAAGATAATCCAGGCCTACGTCCACCAGGAAACCCACCCTGTCGCGGAGTTCCTTGAGTATGTCGCGGGAGATGGCGGCCGAGCGGCCGGAAAGTTTGTCCTCAAGCCCATTCAGCCATCCGTGAAGGGCGGATATTTCCATGGAACTGACTTCGGAGATGGTCTTGCCGTCTATCTTGAAGCAGTCGGTCTCGGGGCGCAGGCGGGTGCCATGGCACACCGGGCATACGATCTTGTCTTCGATGTCATCGACTATCCCGGGCCAGTTGACCATCTGCGAGAGGTTTCCCTCCCCCACCCGGAAGAATTCGTCGGAACCGTAGATAAGGAGGTTCACCACCTCGTCGGAAAGGTCCTCGACCGGGTCGTAAAGGGAGAAGTCGTATTTGCGCGCTATCGACCGTACGACATCGAACTTGCGGTTCTCGCGCGGACGCCCGAGCGGCACTATGCCGCCGTCCGATATGCTCTTGCCCCTGTCGGGGATTATGCTGTCGATATTGATGTCGGGAACCGTCCCGAGGCCCTTGCAATGGGGGCAGTATCCTTCCGGGGAATTGAACGAGAACGTATGGGGCTGGGGCTCCTGGAGGGAGAGACCGGTTTCGGGATCGACCAGATGCTTGGAGAAATGCCTCAGCCCTCCCGTCTCCACGTCGAGGATGGCGAGCGACCCTTTCCCCGCTCCCAGGGCGGACACGACCGAGTCGCGGATGCGCTTCACGTCGCCTTCGCCCGGTTTGAGCTTGTCGACAACGAGTTCGATGAAATGGGATTTGTAGCGGTCGAGCTGGTCGACGTCGTTGAGGTTCTGCAGTTCGCCGTCGATGCGTATCTGGTTGTAGCCTTTCCGCCTCATCTGGTCGAACAGGTCGCGGTAATGACCCTTGCGCCCACGTACGAGGGGCGACAGCAGCAGGCACCTGCGTCCCTTGTAATCCTGCATTATCAGGTCCACTATCTGCTCGTCGGTATATCGCACCAGCTCCTTGCCGGTAAGCGGCGAATATGCGGTGGACGCCTTGGCATAGAGCAGCCTGAGGAAGTCGGATATCTCGGTTATGGTGCCTACCGTGCTCCTGGGATTGTTGCCGGTTGTCTTCTGCTCTATGGCGATGATGGGGCTGAGTCCGTCTATGCTCTCAACCTCGGGTTTTTCCAGTATGCCCATGAAATGCTTGGCATAGGGAGAGAGGGTATTCATATAGCGCCTCTGGCCCTCGGCATAGATGGTATCGAAGGCGAGCGAACTCTTGCCGCTTCCGCTGAGGCCGGTTATTACGGAGAACTTCCGCCTTGGGATGTCGACGTCGACGTCCTGAAGGTTATGGGCTTTGGCTCCCCTGATTTTGATATACTCCTCTTTTGCCATGGCAGGTCACAAAATTAAGAAATTATTGTGTATTTTTGCCCACGCCATGTGGATTTGGATGACTCTTGCTTCGGCTTTCATGGTTGGTGCCTACGACCTCGCCAAGAAGAAGGCCCTGGAAAAAAACGGGGTATATTACATACTCGTCGGCGCGACTGCACTTACTGCCCTTTTCCTCTGCCCCTTCCTCACGAAAGGTCCGCTGGAGCATCACCTGATGCTCATCGGCAAAGCCCTGCTCGTAACCATTTCCTGGGTGTCCGGGATGGTTGCCGTCAAGTTGCTCCCCATTACCACTGTAAGCAGCTTCAAGGCGTCCAGGCCCATGTTCGTGGTTCTGTTCTCCATCCTGCTGTTCGGCGAGAAACTCAACGTCTGCCAATGGACGGGGGTCGCCGCGGTATTCCTCGCATTGTGGCTCCTCGGCCGCTCAAGCGAGAAGGAGGGCATCAAGATCAAGGAAAACGGCAGGGGTTTCCTGGCAATATTCACCACCATAATAGCGGGCGTTGCCAGCGCCCTGTACGACAAGGTGGTGATAAGGCAGATGGAGCCTCTTTTCATGCAGAGCTGGGGCAACGTCTACATAACCGCCATGCTCGCCCTCATAATCCTTTTCAGGGCGGCCAGGGATAAGAAATTCGAACCCTTCCGCTGGGACTGGACCATTGTGGTCATAGGGGTTTTCGTGACACTCGCCGACATGCTCTATTTCTTCGCCCTGAAGCAGCCGGGAGCCATGCTGAGCGTCATTTCGCTCATCCGGCGCGCTTCCGTGATAGTCACGTTCGCGGGCGGGGCCGTCCTCTTCAGGGAGCACAACATAAAAGGCAAGGCCATCGCCCTCGGCGTGATGCTGATAGGGATAGCCTTGCTCATGTTCGGTTCTCTCTGACGCCTTAATCGGCGGCTGCGCGGAGCATCTCCTTCACAGCGGCTTCAAGCTGTGCATCGCCTCCGTTCTGGACGGATGCCGGGTCGTTGTACACCACGATGTCGGGTTCCAGCTGGTCGTTCTCAAGGAAACGGCCCTCCTTCACATTCCATGAACCGACTTGCGGGATACCGAAGATGACGGTGGGATCGACCTGGGTCTCCCACCATACGCTGGTGGCAGTACCCGCTATCGGGGCGCCGATTATCTTGCCTAAGCCGAGCGAACGGTAAACATACGGGAAACCGCAGGCGTCGGAATAATTGTCTTCGCATACGAGCACGCAGGAGGGTTTGTTCCATTTGTCGTACGGCTCGGGAGAGGCCTGGGTGCCGCGCGGACGGCGCTCGGTGTAAAGACCGCCGTTAAGGAAGGTTGCGAGGTCGTTATGGAGCCAACCGCCGCCGTTGTGCCGGGTATCGACTATGAGGGCGTCGCAATCACGGTATTTGCCCAGGGCTTTCGAGAACACCTCGCGGAAAGACGGGGAGTCCATGCCCTCCACGTGGACGTATCCCACGCGGCCGCCGGAAAGTTCCTTGACCCTGGCCTCGTTGCGGCGCACCCACCTTTCGTAGAGGCCCCGGGTGTCGGCTGCCACCGGCTTGACGTACACCTTCTTGTCCCCTATCGTAAGGAGTATCCTCTTGCCTGTCATCCTGGAGAGGGCCTGATACCATTGTTGACCCGCCGGGATTGGTTTTCCGTCTATCGCGGTGATGACATCGCCCACCTTGAGGGAAGGCTCGGCCGTAAGCAGCAGGCTGCCGGGCAGGAACTCCGCGATACGGAGGCCCGGGCC
>CAJOQW010000011.1 GCA_905236955.1 uncultured Bacteroidales bacterium | reverse complement strand
TGTGCGGGAGATCAGACTCGAACTGACACGCCTTTTAATCGGCACTAGCTCCTGAAACTAGCGCGTCTACCATTTCGCCACTCCCGCCTCAGGGATTGCAAAGATAGTAATTTTTTTGTATCTCCCGCAAATTGAGTTCAGAAAATGTAGTTGATTCCCAATATCATGTCATTGGGCAGAACGAATGCCTTGTTGCCGGAGTCCAGCTTCCTGCCGCAGGTGGGACAGGAATAAGTGGTATAGACGCCATATCCGGCCCATACCCCCATCCCCAGGTCGAGGTTCAGGTGTTTCCCCAGCATACGGGAATATCCGGCGGACAGTCCGGCGCCGTAGCGGTCCCCTTCCATGGTTTCGGGCGAGGTTATGCCTCCGCGGTTGAATTCCTGGTATTTCAGGCCCGCCCCCATCCACCATCCTGAATAGATGTGCCATGGCCAGTAGCGGGCTCCCGCCGAAACGGACCTTTGCTTCAAATGTATTTCGCCGTCGCCTTCCCCGAAGGTGAAGGGATTGTATTTGGCACCTGCGCTCACGCTCCAGTGCCGGGCGATACCGTAGGCGGCTTCCATGTTGAGGGTGCCGCCGGAGATGTAGTCGGCCACATTGGTGGAAAGGCTCATTTCCTGAGCCATGGCGGTGCCGCACAATGCGAGTGCAAGCACCAGTTGGACGATTGTCTTTTTCATTTCTATCTGTATCTGTTGAATGCAAGCAATATCATTGTCTTGGCCTCGGGGTAAAGATTGACTAGTTTTTCCTGGAGCAGGTCCCTGTCGATGACCGTGGGCTGAAGGGCGTTGAAGGCCTTGTAGCATGTAAGTCCCCTTTCATCGAGATAATTGAAGATTTGCGGATAGAACCAGTATGACGTTCCGAACACCGTGTCCGATTCGGGATATCTTTCCCTGTAGAGGCGCGTCTGCATGTAGTACGCCCACATTTCCGCCACCTCGCAGTAGCCACGGTCGTCTTCGGTGCCGACTCCGTAGGTTATGAATCCCGACGAGACGAATGAGGTGAGGATGAACTCTTCCAGCTTGTTCCAGTAATCGGTCCCGGCCTGCATGAAGTGGCTGGCATGGGCCATCTCGTGGATGGTCGTAGCGTATATCGAGGCGTAGTTCCCGGCATCCTTGAGGCCGAGGGTAAGGTCGGGAAGGAAATGCTTGACAATGGAAGTATATTCTCCCAGATACTCCCCTATTATGGTATTGTCGATACCGACACCCTGCTGCATCATCACGCAGCTGCTGGCGCGGAGGATGTCGAAGATCCAGATGCGAAGATTCCCCGGAGGAGTGCAGATTGAACCGCTAATGGACTTGCACTTTTCGTAATAGTCCCATCCGGCATTGTTCACCACGCACCGCGTGAAGAGGGCCCGGTTCGAATACTTGTCTATCTGTACGCTGCAGCCCGCCTGCTCCTGTTTGCCGAGCGTCGATACCGAAGCGGGGACGAGAAGCAGGTTCAATCCTATGGCGAAGCCTTTCTTGTTCTTGAATACCAGACGGTAACGGGGCTTGGAGCTGAAGGATTTCCCCATTTTGTAATAGCCGTCCCCGTCGGTGAAGGTATGGGCGAACTTCACGAAAGTATTACAGGACACCCTTACCCCGGCAACCCCGATGGGACTGTTTTCCCTGTACTCGTCCACAATGGTTATCCTTCCTTCAGGCACAACGCTTTCTTCCCCTGCCTTGGTCCTTGGCAGGAGCAGGTCTCCGTTTCCGGTGAGACGGAACGATTCCCTCTCCACCTCTTCCCAGTCTATCCCGTCCACCGAACGGACTGCGGGCTGCACTTCGGTGATATGGCATTTGTCGAGCACTTCGTATTTAATTCCGGCAGGAAAGACGAAATCGGGAGGCACTACCGCATACTGCCACGTGATATCTCCGTCCGGGATGTCGGGATCGTGATAATAATCCCCTTCCCTTTCTATCTTGAAATCGACTGGATGGTCGAGGAGGTCCACCCCCATACCCTGGAGGAGTTCGAACTGTTCTTCCCCTGCCGGCAGGAAACGCACATACAGATGGGTTGTGGGCACATTCACTGTCTCCGCCTTCGTCGGATAGAGCGAGGCCAGGGCCTTGGTGATATTCTCGACGGAATACGGGTCTTCAAGCCGCGCGCCGAGCACGATCATCCCGTGCGCGAGGGTTTCCTGATTGTCGACTTCCTCCCCCCTGCTGTTGAAGAAGCCCAGCGGGTTGCAGGCGCAGACTGCTGCGGCAACCGCAAGTACTGATAAAAGTCTTTCCATCTTGGCGGTGTTTTTCGGAGACAAAGTTGAAGATGAAAAAACCGTGTATCAAAGAAGTAAACGTTTAAATGCCGTTTTACCTCCCTTACAGGGTCATAAACCAGGATAATCTTCCCCACCTGGGCAATAATCTGCAGCAAAGGAACTTTTTCTTTAAATAAAAGCGTTATTATTATATTTGTACAAACTGATCAAGAAGCAATGAAAAGAACGTTATTCTTCGTCCTGCTTGTGCAGACGGTCCTTGTCCTCACTTCGGGAGTCCCCTTCAGGGAGGCCATAAAATCCGACCCTTACAATGCCGCCGGCAACTATCACCCCTATTCCGTGCCCGCATTTTCGGACACGAAGGCACCGCGCGGATACAAACCCTTCTATGTAAGCCACTACGGCAGGCACGGCAGCCGCTTCATTACCGGAACTTCATCTTACCTGCACAATCTGGAGGTACTCGACACCCTTGGCTCCCTCGGACTGCTCAGCTCCGGAGGGGAGGCCCTGCGGCAGGATCTCCATTTGATGCGCGACGCCCACGACGGGCAGGAAGGCATCCTCACCCAGGTGGGGAGCCGCGAGCACCAGGGCATCAGCAGGAGGCTCTACTCCAGGGCGGGACGTATATTCCGCCAGAAAGACCGCCGCAAGGTTCTGGCCCAGTCTTCACCGATAACCAGATGCGTCCAGAGCGCCGCCAACTTCCTCGACGAACTCAAGGCCCTCTCCCCCGGGTTGGATATCGAACTGTACAGCGGGGAAAGATACCGCAGGTTCCTCTCTTATGATGCAAGTGGCCCGCAAAGGGACTCCCTCAACCGCGTAGTCGATGCCGTCGTCGATTCCATGACAACCTCCATGTTCGCCTCTCCGGAAACAGGGAAGCAGCTCTTCAACGACATACCGGCGGTGAAGAAGATCCTGGGGCAGGAACCTTTCGAGCACTTCATGTACTCCCTTCTCCATGAGGCATCGATAGCCAAATGCCTCGATATCGATGTCGATCCGTTCAGTCATTTCACGGAAGAAGAGATTTTCTCATATGGCGTAGCCTACAACGCCCTCGTCTGTTACAGATTCGCCCGGAGCAAGGAGAGCGGTCACCTCAGGGACACTGCCACGGGAATCCCCCTCCTCAGGGACTTCATCGCCAAGGCGGATGAGGCGCTGCGGGAAGACAGCCGCAAATGCGCCGACCTGCGCTTCGGCCACGATACTGGCATAGGGGCGTTCCTGAGCCTGGTCCAGGTGGACGGATACGACAAGACTCCGTCACTCGCCGAATCTTACAAGGTCTGGCCCGGATACAAGTATATCCCCATGGGCACCAACTGCCAGCTTATATTCTACCGCAACCGGAAGGGGGATGTGCTCGTTAAGATACTCCGCAACGAAGAGGAGACCACCATTCCGGCAGTCCCCACTTATCAAGGCCCGTATTACAGGTGGAAAGACCTGAGGGCGTATTTCGCTAGTCTTTGTGAAAAAGACTAGAAGAAATTGACGGTGCGCTGCTCTATGGCGCCCATAAGGCTGTTGCCGAGACGGCTGACGCCGAAACGGAAAGTATCCTTGTTCATCCACTCCTTGCCGAGGACGTTGAGCCCGATGCAGTAATAGCATAGGGCGTCCTTGGCATTGGAGATGCCTCCTGCGGCCTTGAAGCCGACCTTGCGTCCGGTTTTCGCGTAGAAGGCCTTTATGCATTCGCACATTACATAAGCGGCGGTGGGAGTGGCGTTTACGTCAACCTTGCCGGTACTGGTCTTGATGAAATCGGCGCCCGACTCCATCGCAAGGAACGAGGCTTCGGCGATGTTCTCGGGGGTTACGAGAAGGCCGGTTTCGAGGATGACCTTGAGCACGATGCGGCGTCCCTGCTTTTCCCCAGCCGCGTCGATCGCGGCACGCATTGCACGGATCTCCCCTGCTGCAGCTTCGGCATCTCCCGCAAGGAACAAATTCAGGGCAAGTACGATGTCGATCTCGTCGGCACCGTTCTCCACCGCCAGTTCACACTCGCGGACCTTCACCTCAAGGTAACTCTGGGCGCTGGGAAAACAGCTCGCCACAGTGGTGACATGGAGTTCCGGGCTGGGACGGCACTCTTTCACAACCGCCGCGAAATTGGGATAGACACAGATGGAAGCAGGAAGGGGATATGAGGGATATTCCTCCATAAGACGGGTCACTTTACCGACGAGTTTCTTCACACTTCCGGGAGTGTCCTGGGTGTGGAGGGTCGTCAGGTCCATGAAGGAGAAGCATTTCTTGAAAACATCCGGGGAAGCGATGCTGTCCGCGCCGTTCACTATGGACTGGATGGCTGCCGCCGTCCTGGCCGGATCGGGGGCGTAATTGTACTTCTGTGAATAACTCATACTTTTATTTGAATTTTGAATCCTTCTTCGATCAGCGGTTCTACAAGGGCCTGCATCTGAGAGTATGTGAATTTCACAAGTCCCTGCAGGGGAGCCGGTCGGTCAAGGGTATAGACCATGACCTCGCGTGGCCGCAACCGCCTGACTATATCCATCCACGGCCCGATGACCTCCGGAGAGGAAGTGTCGAAACCCGGAGCCTTGAGGAACATGGTCTGCAGGACGAAATCGCCTTCGAAGCGGGCCATGTTGCGGACGACGTCTTCCACATGATATGCCCCCTGTGGATGATTGATGCACGCGACCAGTTCATCGGTGGGGGCGTCCAGTTTGAGGATGGGATTGTCCACGAGCCTCAGGGCTTCGAAAACGGCGTCATTCCCGAGCATGGTGGCATTCGTAAGCACGGACACCGCCGCTCCGGGATAATACTTGTCGCGCAAGGCGACGGTATCGCGTACAATCTGCGGGAAATCGGGATTGACCGTGGGTTCACCATCCCCGGAAAATGTTATGGAATCGATGGGAGTACCGGCAGCGAGGCATTCTGCAAGTTTTGAATCGAGAGCGCTGCGGACTTCGACGGCGGAAGGGAGCTTCCTGTCGTCGCGTCCGTCCTTGTTCCATCCGCACTCGCAATAGATACAGTCGAAATTGCAGAGCTTTCCCTTAGTCGGCAGCAGGTTCACTCCCAATGAACTTCCTAGCCTCCGGGAGCGGATTGGGCCGAAAACTGTCTCTTCCCTCAACATTGTCAGAATCTTTAATATCCTTTGAAGCAAGACTGTCCGCTGCAGCCAGGCTGTCTTCCGCAACCGTATCCCTGATAATCTCCAAGTCAAGCGGGACGTCCTCGACGAACCCCAGCTGAAGCACCGTGTCCCGGTCGAAGTCGGTCACGGGCGGAGCAAACCTTTTGAGATAATCCATCAGGGAGCGCAGGGCGTCCTCGCGCTTCTCTTCTTCTCTCAAGATATCCCGCTGCTTTTCTATTATCTTCGCACTCTTCTCGAAGATTTCCGCGAATTGCCCAGGATCCTCGAGGTAGTGGTTCACACTCTTGTCATAATCCTCGAAAGTATAACCATACTTATGGAAGATAGCCCCGAAGAACTGTGATGTATCGGCCTTGCGGCGCAAACTCGAATGGTCGGTGAGCCACGAATCGGCCAGGAACATCTCGGCATATATCCCTGCCATGGTCTTTGCGGGGATAACCCTCGCACGGCGGTTGCCGCACGATGCCGCAACGAGCAGCACCACGAAGGCAGTCAAGAGATATTTGCCGTATGACCTCATCGGAGTTCCGCGCCGAAACGGGTCTTGAATGTATCGAGTATGCGTGCCATTATGCGATCGACTTCGTCATCGGTCATGGTACGGTTGTCATCGCGGAGCACGAAGCTCATGGCGTACTGTTTCTTTCCCTTGGGGATCTTGTCACCGCGGTAAACGTCGAACAGACTCATTTGGCGCAGCAGATGCTTCGCAGTCTTGAATGCGGCGTCGCGGAGGTCGCTGCAGCGTACACCCTCGTCGAGCAGGACGGCGAGGTCGCGACGCACCTGCGGGAACTGGGGAAGTTCGCTGAATTTCACCTTGTTCCTCTTTATCATGGAGAACAGCACGTTCCAGTCGATCTCGGCCGCCACAACTTCCTGCTTTATGCCGAAACGCTTGGCAAGGGCGGGTTTCACCACACCGATTAAGGCAAGCTGCTTCTTCTGGCCGGGAAGCGTGTACGTAACCCCTTCCGAGAATATGTCTTCAGGAGCCCCGGAAGCCTGCATCTGGTAGATATCGGCCCCGTAGCGCCTGAACAGCAGCTCGAGGTAGCCCTTGAGCTGGTAGAAATCGCCCTTCTGTACAGCGCCGTTCCAATTCTTTTCGGTCGCTCCGCTCATGAACAAGCCGAAGCACTGATGCTCCTCATAGCCTTCGAGGGTTTCTCCGGTCTTATCCGGAACACGCTGGTACACCGAACCGTACTCGAAAGTCTTGATGCGGTATATCTGCCTGTTGACGTTGTATGCCACCACTTCCAGCCCGTTGAGGAGCAGGGTCTGCCTCATGACGTTGAGGTCGGTGCTGAGCGGATTGACTATATGCACGCATCTTTCCGCCGGGAAGGTGGTCAGCGAGGTATAATAGTCGGCCTTCGTGAGCGAATTGTTCATGGTCTCGGTGAAACCGTTGGCAGCCAGGAAATTGGATATCTGGTTGCGTATAGCTTCGGGCTGCGGGGTGGGAGACGCGCTCACGCTCATCTTCATGTGGTGCGGCAGATTGATGTTGTCGTAGCCGTAGATCCTCAGGATCTCTTCAACGACGTCCGCCGGACGGGAGACGTCGATCATGTACGACGGGGCTTCAATGGTAACCGTATCCTCGTCTTCGGCGAGGAATTCGTAGCGGAGGGCCTTGAGTATCGTCCTGATCTTGTCGCGGCCTATCGTCTGGCCTACGAAGGAATCCACCCAGCCGTAGTCCAGCTTTATGACCTTGTGCTCTATCTTTTTGGGATAAACTTCCTGGATCTCCCCTTCGACGGTGCCCCCGGCCAGTTCCAGCACCAGCAGGGCTGCACGCTTGAGGGCATATATCGTAACGTCCGTATCCGCTCCGCGCTCATAGCGGAAAGAGGCGTCGGTCTGCAGACCCTGGGACTTGGAGGTACGACGTATGCTGGCGGGATCGAAATAAGCGCTTTCGATGAAGACGTCCGTAGTGGATTCGGTGACACCGCTGTCCTCGCCTCCGAAGACGCCGGCTATGCACATCGGACCGTCCGCGTTGGCTATCACCATATCCCTGGCGGAAAGTTTGCGCTCCACCCCGTCGAGGGTGCGGATGGTTTCGCCTTCCGCCGCACGGCGCACGATGACCTTGCCGCCGCTGATCTTGGCTGCGTCGAATGTATGCAGGGGCTGCCCCAGCTCGAAAAGCACGAAATTGGAGATATCGACGATGTTGTTTATCGGACGCAGTCCTATGCTTAGGAGCTTCTTCTGGAGCCACTCGGGAGACGGTGCCACCTTGACACCGCGGATGGTAAGACCTGTGTAACGCGGAGCGCCCTCGCTGTCGAGCACTTCCACGGGTATGCCCTTGCCAGGGCCCTCCCTGAATTCGGAAACGTCGGGATACTTGAGCTTGCAGGGCTTTTCGTTCAGCGCGAACCATGCGTACATGTCTCGGGCCACGCCGATATGCGAAGCAGCATCGATGCGGTTCGCGGTTATGTCATATCCTATTACGGCTTCGGTTTCGAGATGAAGATATTCCTTTGCGGGAGTGCCCACGACTGCATCGGCGGGAAGGACCATTATGCCTTCATGGCCGGTACCTATCCCGAGTTCGTCCTCGGCGCAGATCATGCCCATGGATTCTATCCCGCGTATCTTGCTCTTCTTTATCTTGAAGTCGCCGGGTAGGACGGTGCCGATGCGGGCGAAAAGGACCTTCTGGCCGGCGGCCACGTTAGGGGCGCCGCAGACCACCGTCAACGCTTGGCCCGTGCCGTCGTCCACCTTGGTGACATGGAGATGGTCGGAATCGGGATGAGGCTCGCATTCAAGTACTTGCGCGACAACGACGCCGGCCAGGCCGCCGGGAATCGCTTCCTGCTCCTCCACACGGTCAACCTCGATGCCGATATTCGTCATCACCTCCGCCGCCTGGGCGGCTGTCAGGTCGCTTTCAAGATAGTCTTTGAGCCAGTTGTAAGAAATTTTCATATTCTATTTTTTTAAATCTTCGGGATTGAAAAGGGAAGCCACGAAAGCGTCCCTGTCGAATGGCTTGAGGTCGTCTATGCCCTCGCCCGTACCGATGAAACGGACGGGGACGCGGAACTGGTCGGTAAGACCGACGACCACGCCGCCGCGGGCCGTACCGTCAAGTTTGGTTACCACCAGGGAAGTGATGGAGGTGGCCCTGGCGAACTCCTTGGCCTGCTGGTAGGCATTCTGGCCGGTGGAGGCGTCGAGAACCAGCATCACCTCATCCGGAGCACCCGCGAAAGCCTTTCCGCAGACGTTGCGTATCTTGCTGAGCTCGTTCATGAGGTCTATGCGGTTGTGAAGCCGCCCTGCGGTATCTATCAACACTACGTCCGCATCCTTGGCGACGGCGCTTTTGACCGTGTCGAATGCGACCGATGCCGGGTCGGAACCCATCTTTTGTTTCACTATGTCAGCTCCGGCGCGTTCCGCCCAGATATCCAGCTGGTCCACCGCCGCCGCGCGGAAGGTGTCGGCGGCTCCGAGCACCACTTTCTTGCCCTGCCGGCGGAAAAGATTGGCCAACTTGCCGATGGTCGTGGTCTTCCCGACCCCGTTGACACCTACGACCAGGATTACGAAGGGTTTCCTTTCCATGACCAGGCCGTCATCGACACCGATATCCAGCAGTTTCGCGGTCTCTTCCCTGAGATAACCCACGAGTTCGTCGAAAGACATCATCTTGTCCCTTGCGACGCGGGCTTCCAGCCTGTCTATGACCTTGAGCGTGGTGTCCACGCCCATGTCGCTTTCGACCAGGGCTTCCTCGATGTTATCCAGGGTTTCGTCGTCCACCCTGGACTTGCCGGCTACCGCACGGGTAATCTTCTGAAAGAAATTCAATGCCATAATGTCTAATCTACAAATATAATCATTTTAAAGCAAAAAAGGAGCCGTCCTTTCCGGAACGGC
>CAJOQW010000010.1 GCA_905236955.1 uncultured Bacteroidales bacterium | reverse complement strand
GTGCCCGAGGTGGGAATCGAACCCACACGTCTTTTGAGGACACAGGATTTTGAGTCCAGCGCGTCTACCATTCCGCCACTCGGGCTTAAGTGGTTGCAAATATACAAAAATTCTGTGATGCAAATATATCCGGTACCGGACCCGGATTGACCGAAATCCCTGCCCGGATATATCTACAGGAGCTTAACCACCACCTTTCCTATCTTTACGGGAAGCACGAAGCGGATTTTCCCGCCATCCGCCTTCTTGTCCTTATGCATGGCAGGTTCCAGTTCCGCAGCCGGGCATGGGAGCTCCGTGGGCAGGCCGCAGGCGGCGAAATCGGCCTTGAGCTTCGCCGCCAGGCCTTTTTCGGCGATCCCGAGCCCTTCCGCCTTGAGGGCTGCCTGGACGACGCCTATCGCTACCGCCTCGCCATGGGAATGGCGGGGCCTTTCGGGGTCGAGGCCCGGATGGTCGCCTGCGGCCTGCCACCACTCGATTGCGTGCGCCCAGGTGTGCCCCAGGTTCAATTTGCGTCTTTCCCCTTTTTCGAAAGGATCCTTGTCGACGATTTCCTGCTTCACGTTCGAGGCATCCTGGATGAGGGCGGAAAGCACGGTCAAGCCTTCGAGCGAATTCGCAGGGCTTTCGCCGCTTTCGGCATATTCCTTCAAAAGCTTGACAGCCTTCTCATAGTCGCCGTTCACATCCTTGATAATGAAGGTCTTGAGCATCTCGGCGGCGCCGGAAAGGAACTCCTTTTTCGGGAGCGAACGGAGCACATCCGGGAAAATGTAGGTGAACTCCGGCTGGCGTATGACGCCCAGGATGTTCTTGTAGGAGTCGAGGTTCACGCCGGTCTTGCCGCCTATGCCGGCATCCACCTGGCAGAGCAGCGTGGTGGGGATGTTGGCATAGTCGATTCCGCGCTTGTAGATGGAGGCGGCGAACCCTGCCATGTCGGTGGTTATACCTCCGCCCACGGCAAGCACCAGGGCGCCCCTGTCGGCATCCTGCTCCAGCAGCCACCGGCATATGGCCAGCACGCTGTCCATTGTCTTGAGCTCTTCGGAAGTGTCGATGGCCAGCAGCGGATAATCGCCCAGCATCCTGGCAAAAGCTTCCACATTGCGGTCGCAAACGATGAATACCTGCTTGCGCGCCTCCAGGGTTTCCTTGATTGTCATCTTTGATGGTACGTTGTCTATCTTCCGTCAAAGTTACTCTTTTTGTCTTGGTCCTGCAAATCGGGACACGGCTTGCCCCCGGGTTCATCGTGCAGGACGGCAAGGATAAGACCTTGCGTGAGCGCAACTGCCCTACAATCAGGCAAAAGACGGAAATCGCCTCGGCAAAACGCCGAGGCGAAATCGCTTAAGTCGCTGTTTGGCAACGATTTATTTTCACGCAACAACCGCTATGGATGCCGGCGGCGACCCAAAGGATCAGTACTTCTCCTTCGGCTTTGGTTCCTTCTGCCCGTAATAGGCGTCCGGCCCGTGCTTGCGGCTGTAGTGCTTTTCG
Organism: uncultured Bacteroidales bacterium; assembly: GCA_905236955.1. Classification (GTDB taxonomy): domain Bacteria; phylum Bacteroidota; class Bacteroidia; order Bacteroidales; family UBA932; genus Cryptobacteroides. The sequence goes on along the minus strand of CAJOQW010000010.1, from coordinate 5,303 downwards.
ACCAGATGCCTGTTCATCGAGAGGTATAAAATGCTGGTGGCATTCGCCTCGACCGACATGGAGATGAAGGCCATCTTCGCCACCTGCTCCATCACCACTGCGTTGTGCACGGCCTCGTCGGCATCCTTGCCCCACGAGAAGGGACCATGGTTGCGCACGAGCACGCCCGGGGTGTCCATCGGGTCCATCTTGCGGAAACGCTCCACTATCACATTGCCGGTTTCCTTCTCATACTCCCCGAATACCTCGTCCTTCTTCATGTCCCTGGTACAGGGAATATCGTGGTAGAAGTAGTCGGCGTGGGTGGTGCCTATGTTGGGGATATCGACGCCCGCCTGGGCCCATGCGGTGGCATAGGTCGAGTGGGTGTGCACCACGCCCCCTATCTTCGGGAACGCTTTGTACAGCACCAGGTGTGTGGGAGTGTCGGAAGACGGCCTGAGACCGCCTTCGACCACCTTCCCGGCCAGGTCCACAACCACCATGTCCGAGGCTTTCATGTCGTCGTACGACACGCCTGAGGGCTTTATGACCACCAGCCCGGAAGCGCGGTCTATGGCCGACACGTTGCCCCAGGTGAATATGACGAGCCCGTGTTTGACAAGGTCCAGGTTGGCCTTGCACACCTTTTCTTTCAGTTCTTCGAGCATGGTTATTTCTTGTTTGCCACGGCCGCCGCCTCGATAGGCAGGCAGGCCCTGTAGTTGCCCATATATTTGTTGAAGCCCTCGACATCTTCCGGGAGGGGCGCCACCTCGACGCCCTGCTCGCCGGCGAAGACCACCTTGTCGAGATAGTCCGGCAGACTCAGGCCGTCCGGATTGGACACCATGAAAGCGGCCAGCAGGGCCATGCCCCACGGCCCGCCTTCACCCGCCGTCTCCATGACGGAGATGGGGGAATTGAGTGCCGCAGCCAACATCCTCTGGCCGACACCGGGAGTCTTGAAATAGCCTCCGTGGCCGGTGATGCGGTCCACCTTCACATGTTCCTCGCGGAGCAGGATGTCGTTGCCAAGCTTGAGCACGCCGATGGCGCCGTAGAGCTGGGCGCGGAAGAAGTTGGCCAGATTGAACTTGTCGGTTGCGGAGCGCACGAACAAGGGCCTGCCCTCGGGGAATCCGGTGACGGGCTCGCCGGCGACATAGTTGTAGGACATAAGTCCGCCGCAGTCGGGATCGCCCTCCAGGGCCTTGCCGAACAGGGTCTCGTACATCTTTCCGGTATCAACCGGAATGCCGAGGAGTTCCTGGTACTCGCGGAACAGCCCCACCCAGTCGTTGATGTCGGACGTGCAGTTGTTGCAGTGGACCATGGCCACCGGACTGCCGTCCGGAGTGGTGACCATGTCTATCTTCTCATACGGCTTGGAGAGCCCGTTCTCGAGCACTATCATCGAGAAGGAGGAAGTACCTGCGGAGACGTTGCCGGTGCGCTGCTTTACCGCGTTGGTGGCCACCATGCCGGTGCCGGCGTCGCCCTCGGGAGGACACATGGGAACGCCCGCCTGCAGGTGCCCCGACACGTCGAGTTTGAGAGCCCCTTCGGAGGTAAGCCTTCCGGCCTCCTCGCCTGCGAGGAGCACTTCGGGGAGGATGTCCAGCAGCTCCCATGGGTAGATCTTCGGTGCGATAAGGTTGTCGAAGGCCTCCACCATCACCGCGTCGTATTGTTTCGTGGCCGAATCTATCGGGAGCATGCCGGAAGCGTCGCCTATGCCCAGCACCTTGCGTCCGCTGAGCTGCCAGTGGATATAACCTGCGAGGGTGGTGAGATAATCGATACGGCTTACATGCTCCTCGCCGTCCAGGATGGCCTGGTACAGATGGGAGATGCTCCAGCGCAGGGGGATGTTGAAGTTGAAGAGTTTGGAGAGTTCCGCGGCGGCGGCACCGGTGTTGGTGTTGCGCCAGGTGCGGAAGGGCACCAGCAGGTTACCCTCCACGTCGAAGGGCATGTAGCCGTGCATCATGGCGCTTACGCCGATGGCCGCCAGCTTCTCGATCTCCACCCCGTACTGCTCCGCGACGTTCTTGCGGAGGTCGGAATAACAGTCCTGGAGGCCGGTCCAGATGGCTTCGATACTATATGTCCACAAGCCGTCCACAAGCTGGTTCTCCCAGGTATGGCTCCCCTGGGCTATAGGTTTGTTGCCGCCATCCATGAGGATGGCCTTGATGCGGGTGGAGCCGAGCTCTATCCCGAGCACGGCCCGTCCTTCGCTGATTGTGGTCTTTGCGTCCATCGCCTACTTGAGAGCTTTGTTGAGCATGTAATAAACCTCGTTGTTGCGAAGCAGTTGCTTGAAGGATGAGGTGGTGGTGTCCTTGTTTATGCACACGCACTCGATGTCCATCATTTCGGCGAAATCCTCCCAATATTCGGCAGTGATGTCATAGGAGAAAGCGCTGTGATGGGTTCCTCCCGCCAGGATCCATGCTCCGGCACCCACCTCGAACGATGGTTGGGGAACCCAGAGATTGGAGGCGACGGGGAGCTTGGGCATGGGCTTGGGCTCGATGCACTCGACATCCTGGGTTATCATGCGCAGGCGGTTCCCCAGATCGACTACGGTAGCCTTGGTGCCGCATCCCGTCTTGGAGGTGAACACCAGGCGGGCCGTCTGCTGCTTGCGTATGCCTATGCCGAGGAAATGGACCTCGAGCTTGGGCTTGTCGCTGGCGATGAGGGGGCACACTTCGAGCATGTGGCTCTGGAGTATGCTGGTCTTCCCTTCCGCGAAATTGAGCGTGTAGTCCTCGAGGAAGGAGTTGCCATTGGGAAGGCCCCGGCTCATGACCCAGAGGCTGCGGCAGAGGCAGGCCGTCTTCCAGTCGCCTTCGGCGCCGAACCCGATGCCTTCCTGCATGAGGCGCTGGGAAGCTAGACCGGGAATCTGGTCGAAGCCCACGAAACCGGGAGCGTCGATATCGGCGTCGCCCAGGTCGTCGAAATTGGTGGTGAAGGCCTTGGCGCCCTCGTCGGCAAGCACGCGGCGCAGGGCTATCTCGGCCTTGGCGGCATTGCGCACCTTCTCCCAGTAAACCTTTTCGCCGGATTCGTCTATCTTGATGGTATAGAGCTTCTTGTATTCCTCGACAAGGGCGTCCGTATCGGCATCGGAGACCTTTTTGAAATAATCCATGAGCGACGATACGGGGTAATAGTCCACATGATATCCGAGACGCTGCTCGAATTCAACGCGGTCGCCGTCGGTAACGGCAACGTTGTTCATGTTCATGCCGAACATGAGGCAGCGCACGTCGTGGGCGTCGGCGGCAGCAACGGCGGCACGCGCCCAAACGGCTATCTTCTTCTGGGCCTCTCCGCTCTTCCAGTAACCTACCACCACCTTGCGCTGTACGCGCATGCGGGTGCAGATATGACCGAACTCGATGTCGCCGTGGGCGCTCTGGTTCAGGTTCATGAAATCCATGTCGATGTCGTTCCAGGGGATTTCCGCGTTGTACTGGGTGTGGAAGTGAAGAAGGGGCTTCTTCAGGGCCTGCAGGCCCTTTATCCACATCTTGGCGGGGCTGAAGGTGTGCATCCAGGTAATGACGCCTACGCACTTCGCGTCGTTCGTGGCGGCCTTCATCACGGCCTCGACCTGGTCCGAGCTGTTGGCGGTTCCCTTGTAAACCACCTTGACGGGGATGATGCCTGAGGCATTAAGGCCCTCCACCATTTCCTTGGAATGGCCATCGACCTGTACAACCGCGTCACCGCCATAAAGAAGCTGGGCTCCTGTGATGAACCATACTTCGAAATTTTCGTATTCCTTTATCATTTTATCTTTGGTGTTTTAATGTTTCTTCAAATTTGGTCCTGTCGAACTGGTAAAGGGCAGCACCCCTGCGGGAGGTCTTCTTGTCTATGCGCCCGGTGGGGCAGATCATCCCCGATGCCTCCATGCGCTTTCGGAAATTGCGCTTGTCGAGGGGCTTGTCCAGCACTGCCTCGAAGACTGTCTGCAGCTGGGTGAGGGTGAATTCCTCGGGAAGCAGGTCGAAACACACCGGCTGGGTCCATGCGTTGAGGCGAAGTGCCTCCAGGGCCCTTGAAACCATCTCGTTATGGTCGGCATAGAGCCTGGGGAGATTGTTCACCCCCACCCATTCCTGCCCCTGGTCCCTGAGCGAAACGGCATAATAGTCGTTCACCTTGATGAGGGCATAATAGGCAACCGAGATGACCCTGGCGCCGGGGTCGCGCCCCTGCACCCCGAAGGCATGCAGCTGGAACATCGAGATGCCCTCCAGGCCGGTGAGGGAAAACAGCACCCTCTCCGCCGCGGTGTGGACGTCCTCGTCCTCTTCTACGAATCCTCCGTAAAGGGACCACTCCCCCCTGCCGGGATCCATCTTGCGCTGTCCCAGCAGGAGTTTGAGCTTTCCATCGTCGAAACCGAAGATGATGCAGTCGACCGAGACCAGGTGCCTGGCGTGTCCCGAGTAGAATCCTTCCACTACCAGAAGTAAATATAGAATGCCACGATGACGGCCATTATGACGCAGCTGTGGAATATATCCCAGCCGTTCCAGCTGGCACGGCTCCTGGCTTTCTGCTCAGGGGATGCGGTACCGAAGCACAAACCTTGTATCTGGTCGGGGTCGGGGGCCTTGGTGCAGAGACTGACAATGATGCATACCGCAAGGCAGAGCACCAGCATCCAACCGCAGAAGAACAGCCAGTTGTAGTCGTAGAACACGGTGCGGAAGAGCCCGCCTCCGGCATTGGGCCATGTGGTGTAGATGACCTTCGCCAGAAGCCTGGTCATCCCCACGATAAGGCCTGTGAGAAGGGCCCAGCGGCCGCCTTCCTTGGTGGTGCGCTTCCAGCATATACCCATGAGGAATGCAGCGGCGATGCCGGGAGCCAGCACCGACTGGACGTCCTGCAGGTAGAGGTACAGCACGTCGCCTATCTTCTTCATGACGGGAATCCAGAGGATGCCCAGGACCACGATGACGACTGTGGCTATACGGCCGACATTGACGAGCTTCTGCTCACCCACCTCGGGATGCCTTGGCTTGTAAACGTCTATGGTATAGAGCATTGCCGAAGAGTTGAACAGCGAGGCCAGCGAAGACATGAGGGCCGCGAGGATGCCGCAGACCACCACGCCCTTGAAACCGGCGGGGAGGAGTTTCGCGACGAGCAGCGGGAAGGCAACGTCGCCGTTCTCCAGCACCGGCTGGAGGGCGCTGCCGAGAGCCGTTCCGTAAAGGGCGTTGCCGGGATCCTTGGCTGCGGTGGCAATCGCGAATGCGATCATTCCGGGAATGAGGAAGATGAAGACG
>CAJOQW010000009.1 GCA_905236955.1 uncultured Bacteroidales bacterium | reverse complement strand
GATACCATCAGCACGTAATTGTCGGTGTATTTGGCGACCGAAGGCTGGAAGGGCGGCACGAATGGCTTGGAAAGGTCCCTGCGGAAGTCCATGCACATATATGCCATGTCTTCCAGGACGATTACGTCGTACTTCGTGGCCAGTTCGCCTATGATCCGGAGCTCCTCTTCGGTGAAACATATCCAAGCCGGATTGTTGGGGTTGGAATACAACAGGGCGGCGATGCGCCCGGTCGAGAATTCCTCCTCGAGCTTCTGCCGCAGTTTTTCGCCGCGGTACTGATATACGTCGAAGGTGTAGTTGCGTATGCCCAGCACGTCCGGCTGTCTTCCATGAGCCGAAAATCCCGGGCACAGATAAAGGATGGTATCCTTGCCGGGGGTCAGCTGGGAACATTCGAGTATAAGGTTGTAGCTGGCGTTCATCGACCCGACAGTCGGGATGATGCCCCTGGGGGAAATGTCAACGTCAACGAAAGCCTTCAAGAAACGCGAGCCGTTGTCTTTGAGCGGCTTTATGCCACCTATCGAAGGATAGGACTTGGCCCTTCCCATGTCAAGGGCTTTTTTCTGGGCCTCGACCCCTATGTCGTGTACATTGATTCCGGGGATGCCCATTTCCAGATGGATGCAGGGCTCACCGGTTATGGCTTCTATCTCCATGCCGACCGCCTGGCATTGGCGTATGGACGTCCGGGAGATGTCGGGTATGTCCATCTTCCGCAGGAGGGCGGAATAGACCAGTTGCGAGATGGGATAATTATTCATGGCTTTTCCGTGCGAATTCAAGTCCGGCGTCGAACGCCTTGATGTTTGCTTGTACTATCGCCTCGCCTTTGCGGGCGAAAACTGCCCTGATGCCGTCACGGAGTTTGTCAGCGTCCAGGATGTCGAGCACCGCGGCCGTGGCCCCGAGAAGGGCCATGTTGGAACTGCGCGGGGAGCCCGCCTCCCTGGCTATGGCGTCGGCGTCCAGGGCGATCACGCGGCCGGTTTTACGGAGTTCGGCAAGTATGGCATCCTGCCCCGGATAATGGGGGATGTTGACGAACGGGGTGACGTTCGTTATTATCCAGCCGTCGGGAGATAGCCACTGCAGATAACGGAGCGCCTCGAGGGGCTCGAGCGAGACTATGAGGTCGCCTGCACCTTTGGGGATGAGGTCGCTGCTTATCGGGCCGGTGCTGAGACGCAGGTGGCTCTGTACGTCTCCGCCCCTCTGGCTCATTCCGTGTACTTCCGCCTGCTTGAGGTTCAGGTCCTGCTTCACGGCGGCGTTGCCTATGACAGTGGCGATGGAGAGGATACCTTGTCCTCCCACGCCTGCGAGTATGATGTCTTCCTTCATGGCTTATTACTTTTTTGCGGCCGCATGCCTTTTGGCTGTCTGTATGCATTCGCGGCGGCTGACGATGACGGAGACTCCGTGATAATCGAGTTCTTCGCGTATGGTACTGCACATCTCGTCGTAGTTCTTCGGAAGGGGGATGATGGTGCGGACATGCTCCGGTTCAACCCCCAGGGCCATGCAGATGCGCTCTATCTTGCCGGTGCCGGCGCTGTCCTGGCCGCCGGTCATGGCGGTGGTCTCGTTGTCGGAGATGCAGACCGTGATGTCGGCCTTCTCGTTGACTGCGTCCAGCAGGCCTGTCATGCCGCTGTGGGTGAAGGTGCTGTCTCCTATCACCGCCACCATGGGATATCCTCCGGAAAGGGAAGAGCCAATGGCCATGGTGATGGAAGCGCCCATCTCGACGCAGGTGTGGAGGGCTTTGAACGGGGGCATGTAGCCCAGGGTGTAGCAACCTATATCCCCATAGACGCGTGCTCCGGGATATGGCTCGAGGGCCATGTTGAGGGCGGTGAAGAAGTCGCGGTGTCCGCAGCCCTGGCAAAGGGCCGGCGGCCTTGGAACCGTGATTTGCGATGCGGGGCGTTCCGGCCGCGCAGGCAGGCCGGTGGCCGTCCTGACGCAGTCGGGGCTGAGCTCGCCCGTGCGGGGAAGGGTGCCGTCGAGCCGCCCTTTGACGGTGATGCCCGACGGGAAGGTGCCCCTGAGGGCGGATTCGACCACAGGCTGGCCCTCTTCGACGACCAATATGGTCTTGCACTCAGCTGCGAGCCTGTAAACGAGATTCTTCGGCAGGGGATATTGGGATATCTTCAGCACCGGGAACGGGCACCCGTCCGGGTAGTTGTCCATGAGGTAGTTGTAGGCGATGCCGCAGGCGATGATGCCGAAGCTCTTGTCGCCACCATCGACGTAGCGGTTGAACGGGGACTCTTCGGCGGCTTTCTCGAACGCTTCATTGTCCTTGATCAGCTGCGGGTAGCGCACCCTGGCATTTACCGGCAGGGTGACCCACTGACGGGCCTTTCCCTCCGGCGGGAAATGCAGCTCATTCTGCCCTCTCGGCTCCCTTGGGGTCACGTTTGCCCTGGAATGGGCCATGCGGGTGGTGAGCCTCATCAGGACCGGGATGCCGAACTGCTCCGACAGGTCGAAGGCGGCCCTGGCGGCTTCATAAGTCTCCTGCTGGCTGGATGGCTCCATGCAGGGGATCATCGCGAAATCCGCGTAGAAACGCGAATCCTGTTCATTTTGGGAGGAGTGCATGCTCGGGTCGTCGCAGGCGGCCACCACGAGGCCGCCGTTGGCCCCCGTCATGGCCGAGCCCATGAACGGGTCGGCGCAGACGTTCATGCCGACGTGTTTCATGCATACCAGGGCCCTCTTTCCGGCATAGGAGGCTCCGAGGGCCTCTTCCATTGCGGTTTTTTCATTGGAACTCCAGTTGCAGTGTACGGGAGGTTCTCCGCAGGTCCTGTCCTGCCCGCGGCCTTTGTAGCCTTTCCTGTTCTGGATGAATTCCGTGATTTCGGTCGAAGGGGTGCCGGGGTATGCGTAAACGCCGCTCAGTCCTGCATCCAGGGCTCCCAGTGCAAGCGCCTCATCGCCCAACAGAAGGAGTTGATTTTCGCTCATAGTGTAAGATATGGTCATTAGCTTTAATCGGTCTATAAATTTAGCCACTATTTTCCGTAAAAACAAAAAATTCCGAACCATCGGCCCGGAATAAATTATAAAGTGTAATCATTTCCCAGATCAGAGTAACGGTTCTTCTCCTGTCATCAGGGGGTATCCAGCCTGGCCCTGCGCCCGGTGCCAGACCGAACCGTGGATGTAATGGTCGGTGGCTTTTTCCAGGCAGGGAGTCCTGTAGTTGGCTTCCAGGATCATGGGACAACTCAGGCCTTCCAGTTCCGGAATCGGGACGGGGAGGGTATAGATGAGGATGTCGGCCACGGAGACCAGGAGCGGGAGCTCTTCCAGCGGTCTGCTTAACTCCTGTCCTTCGCCTTCCGCTGCGGGGAAAGCCTTGCGGGTACGGTTGCATACGGTGACGTCCATTCCGAGGTCGCGGGCGGCGGCGAACGCAGCCTTCCCTGCGCCGCCGTAGCCGACGACTATGGCTACGGAACCTTTGCCCAAGCCGTTGTCAGAGAGTACTTTGCGGACTCCGAGGAAGTCGGAGTTGTAGCCCTTGAGGCCTTCGGGGGTCTTGACTGCGATGTTGATCGCTCCCATTACCTCGCTTTCCTCAGAAAGCCAGCCGCCTTCGGCCTTCACCCGGGCAGCGGCCGTTTCCTTGTAGGGGGCGGTGACGTTGATCGCATGGTAAGAGGACATGAATTTGTTCCATGCCGATTCGAAGTCCGGGTCTTCGATGAGGTCGTACGGCCATTTGCCGTTGTAGGCGCGCGCGAACAGGGCCGGGCTTGTGGAGCCGGCGATAGGATAACCGATGAGTCCGAAACGTTTCATATTATGTCTTCCCTTTCGCGTATGTCGCGCAGGCGCAATTGCAGGCTGGAATTGCCTCTGTAATAGTTTTCGACTATGCTGTAGCATACGTCCATGGCGTTGCCGTCGTGGATGTATTCGAAGTATTCGCTCATATTGAAGCCTATGGCCGGGATCTGGTGATACGGCTGGCTTTCCTGGATAAGGTCGAGCTTGAGGTGCACCCCGCCCGCCCCTACTTTGCGGCCG
>CAJOQW010000008.1 GCA_905236955.1 uncultured Bacteroidales bacterium | reverse complement strand
CGGGAAGACCCGAGCCGTGAGACATCATACCCGAAACCGTTCAATTTCATCTTCAATTCTCCATCCAGTCCGGCGTCCTCCTTGATCTTCGCCACCACCCATTGAAGGGCATCGATTACCGTATTCCCCGTTACTGTAATCTTCTCTGGCTCAACGCCTTCATCCAGCAGGTTCTGCCTGCTGAGAGGGGTGGGGGAAAAGTCGTAGGCGGCGATGCGACCGGTTATCTGCCGGTTCATCTCCTCGGGCCACGGGCTGTAGATGTTATGGGTGCGCAGGCCGGCCTCCACGTGCCCGACGGGTATCTGCTGGTAGAATGCCGCCAGCGCCGCCGCGGTCGACGTGGTGGTGTCGCCATGGACCAGCACTACATCGGGCCGGACCGTGTTCAGCACGTCGCGCATTCCGGTGAGCACGCGGGCCGTAACGTCGTAGAGGTCCTGCCCCTGCTTCATTATGTTGAGGTCGAAATCGGGGTGAACGTCGAATATACGCAGCACCTGGTCCAGCATCTCGCGGTGCTGTCCGGTGACGCAGACAATAGTTTCGAATTCAGACGGATGCTTCAGGAACTCCTTCACCAGGGGGCACATCTTTATGGCCTCCGGACGGGTTCCGAAAACCAGCATTATTCTTTTCATAGGCTGCGATACCACAATAAGAAGATGGGATCTGAAATAATCAGTCGTCCGTTCCCGTCCGGCTCGACAAAGGATTTTTCCATCAATATTTTTTTATTACGGATGATCGTGTTCGGATTTCCCAAGTGATACTTTGATCGTGCATCCTCGGAACTCAATTGTTTTTCTCCGTTGGCGACGGCTCTTATCATCTCGCGTTGGCTGGGGGTCAATTTTTCCGTATCGCTCATGAACATGGGTGCATTTGTGTCGATGAGCCGCCTGACGGAGGTGTTAAGGAGTTCTGTGGTGACCTCCTTCTCCGTGGCCGTCCACAAAAAATAACAAAGCTGCTGAAGATACCAGGAGTGGCAGTCCGTAATGTCGCAGATGGCTTCTGCGACCTTTTGGGGAATGATTTTCCCAGTGGAAGAGAAGCCGTTCAGGATAAAGGGAATCCAATCTTGCTTTTTAATCTTGGGCATGAAGACGATGTTGGAAAACCGGTAAAAGGGTTTCTGAGAATTACCGAAGATATCCATCATCATGTGCTTCTTGCTGCCATAGAAGCAGTAAGAGACAAACTGCTGTCTTTGCCATACGGAGCGCATCTTTCCTTCCAAGTCCTCGTATCCCGGAAGATGGATGAGTTGCTGGAATTCATCGATGCACACGACAATCCGGAGTCCTTTCTCTTTGGAAATCTTCTCCGGCAGATTCAGTATCTCCAGTTTGTCCATCTCCTGGGGTTTATACCTGAGATTGACTGACAGGACGTCATTCAGTCCGTCGGAAAGCGTAATCCCCGGAATCAGGCCTCCCAAGTATTTCCGGGCATCTTTCAGCGCTTTTTCAAGCTTCCCGGAAGCGCATGATATGACGTTTGCCGCGAACCGACTGTAGAACTCTTCTTCTGAGTTTATGCTGAAAGCGTCGATATAACATACACGGATATTGCTGTTTTCTTTTGTCAACTCGTCCATGGCCATCTTGACAAGAGATGACTTGCCCCATCGCCTTGGGGATATCAAAGTAACGTTGATCCCGGATGAAAGCATTTGTTTCAACTGCGCACGATCCTCTACGCGGTCGATGAAGTTCTTGCCGGTGGCCAGTGTTCCGAATTGAAATGGAGCGTCCATTGTCACACTTTTTTACAAATATAGCAAATTTACATAAATGTAAGTTACTTAAATGTAAATTATTTTGAAGATTTCCGTATAATACTTCAGCAATCCATCTAGATGTGATACACCCCCTCCAGCGGGCAGATATTGTGGCAATCGAGGATTACCTTGCCCTTGAGCAGGTCCCAATTGCCCTTGATTTCGTCGTGCTTTACCATAATTACCACCATGTCTATGTCGTTCAGGAATGCCTGTAGGTCGTGGTACTGGTGCGGCACTATGTCCTTTTCTATCAGCGGGTCATAAACCTTCAACGGTTCCGCGAGGTGACGCTCCTGACATTCAAGCAGTTGCAGCGTCGGACTTTCGCGCACGTCGTCGACGTTCTCCTTGTAGGTGAGGCCGTAAAGTCCTATGCGGCGGGTGTCGGTGAGGCCGCGTTCCTTCATGATTTCGTGTATGCGGTTCAGGACGAAGGCCGGCTGGCCGTCGTTGGTCTTCATCGATTCGTCGATCACCTTGGCGATGCTCGGGTAGTCGCCCACGAGGAACCACGGGTCCACGCTGATGCAATGCCCTCCCACTCCCGGACCGGGCTGGAGGATGTTCACGCGCGGGTGCATGTTGCAGATGCGGATTATCTCGTAGACATCCATGCCGTCGTGCCTGCAGATGCGTGCAAGTTCATTGGCGAAGGCGATGTTCACGGCGCGGAAGGTGTTTTCCACAACCTTGGTCATTTCGGCGGTGCGGATGTCAGTAACCACGATTTCGCCCTGGCAGAAGCTGCCGTATATGGCTTTCACCCTTTCGCCCACCGCCTTGTCGTCGGCGCCTATCGTGCGGTTGTTGTGAAGCAGCTCGTGCACCATGTTGCCGGGGATGATACGCTCCGGGGCATGTACAAGGCTGACCGTCTTCCCGGATTCCGCAATCACCGGCCTCACGGCCTTGTCGATGGTGCCCGGGGAAATGGTGCTTTCGATGACGATCACAGCGCCCTCCGGGCAGTGCTGCAGCACGGTCTTCACTGCCGATACCACATAACAAGGGTCCACCTTCTTTGAGAATTTGTCATACGGAGTGGGCACCGAAACGATGTACATGCCGGTCTCCTGATATTCGGTGGTGAACCTTATCCCGCTCCTGACGGCATTCCCGAAGAGTTCGTCCAGACCCTTTTCCTTGAAGGTGGTATGCCCCGAGTTCAGGGTGTCGACAAGTTCTTTATTATAGTCTGTGCCAATGACTTCCACTCCGTGCGAAGCCAGCATCAGGGCTGTTGGCAGGCCTATGTATCCCAGG
>CAJOQW010000007.1 GCA_905236955.1 uncultured Bacteroidales bacterium | reverse complement strand
ACTTTCCTGACCAGGCCGCCCAATATCTCCTTTTCGCTCTGGTCCATGCCGGTGAAGTAGATGAGTGCTGCAAAGACAGCGACGAATACCGCCGACGTTATGAGCAGTCTGGCGAGGGGGGAGTCCAGCTGAGGGGCTATCATAAGCGGAACCATCACGGAGAGGGCTGTGACATAGATGATCCTCCACATCACCTGTATGCTATAATCTTTGATGTCGAGGTCTATGAGGTAGTGCATCCAGATTATGCGGGCCGCGGCACATACGAGGTTGGTGAGCATATAAACGACCAGCACTGTGCTAACCGGGTGGCCTTGATGGAGTAGGATCATCGAGACCGGTATCACAGTTATTTTGATGCATGATATCATTATCTGGTGCACCTTTAGATTGCCGGTGGCGTGTACTGCAGTGACGAGCGGATTGCTGAACGATTCGAAGATGGAGAATCCTATCATCAGGTTGACGAAGAGACCTGCATTCTCCGGAACCTCCACAAGCCACAGGTCAAGCAGATAGTCCACGTTCAGCATTATGGGGAAGGCTACCAGGAAGTACAGGAAAAATGAGAACTTGCTGGCCGAATAAGTGAGTTTCATGAAATAGTCCCGGTCCCCGGCTGCATAGCTCTTTATGATTTGGGGACTGTAGCTTTGCCCGAAACTCAGAAGGAAGCTCCACATCTTGTTCTGGACGTTCGTCGCTATGCCCAGTCCGGCATTGGCCACGAGACCTCCGAACTTGTTGAAGAAGATGCTTATTCCCTGCTTTACGGCTGTGTCGGCGCCGTTTACCAGAAGGGAGTAGCCTGAATAACCCAACAACTTGAAGAAAAGGCCCTTGTCCCAATAGCGGGTGTACCTGCATTCCGCGAAATGCTTCCTGCAGAAAAGCCACATCCAAATCAGCAATGCCAGTGTCAGCAAGGTGAGGTATATGGCATAGGCTATTAGTTTATCGATGGGTGTGATGAGGAGCAGATACACTATAGCCAGCCTTCCTGCGGCATCGATGATGCTGGTGAGGGCGAAATAGTCCATCTTCTCATGGGCTATGACAAGGGAGTTGAACGGCGTGCGGATGATGCCGATCACGAAATTGAGCAGGGATATCTGGTAAACCCACATGGCGGCGCCCACCCTGTCGGCCGGAATATCAAGGTAGTGGTATATGAACCAGGGACCGATGGCTTCGGAAAGTACTATCACGACAGCAGAAAGAACCAGTTCGATGTTCATGCTCATCGAGAAGGTCTTCTGCAGTTTGTCGGGTTCGCCTGCTCCAAGGTCGAAGGTCAGGTAGCGGGAAGTGGCGTTGGTGAGAGCTGTCTGCAGGAAGGCGAACATCACCACGAGGGTGCCGACCAGGTTGTACAGGCCATAATCCTGCACCCCGAGGATCCTCATGATTTCGCGCGACGTGAAGAGTCCTATCGCGAGAGTCAGGAGCATCCTCAGGAAGAGGAATCCGGTGTTCTTTATGACCCTGTCCGCCCTCTCTCCCATATCTTAGGCTTTCCCGCCGTCAAAACAGTCAAGGAAGTACTCAAGGCAGAACAACTGCCATTTTTGGTTGCCGGTGAACTTGTCCATCTGGAGGTCTTTCCGGAATTCCGGCCTTTTAGGGCCTTCCCAATCCTTGAAATAATAATCGACAGGACGTGGCATGGGAACCTTGAACGGGATGGGGATGCCTGGATATTTCATGGCGAAGAGCCCGCGTATCAGATATTTGGGCTCGCCGTTCCTGACCCTTTGCAGGTCCAGCGGATCCGCCATCTTGAGTTTTGCATAAGGGTCGGTGTATGGCATCCCTGCGAGGGTGAAAGCGTTGAGGTAAGAACTCGACGATTCTACGGCGAAGACGTCGTCCATGAAAGCCATATAGTCGATCAAGTCACCGCCCTTGCGGTAGCGCTCGAACAGATAATCCATGCTGACCGGATCTGCCAGGACGTCTTCAGGCTTCGTAAAAATATAGCGGTTCTTGAAATCTTCGAACTTCCACTCACGCGATATGAGTTGGTCCATCCCGCCGAAAAGCAGGTCGGAACTTTCTCCCACTATCATCCTTTCCACACCATCCGCCTTGGCCTGCATGGCGGCGGCGTAAATCTGCGGCTCGATCGAATGAACAGGTGCGGCTTTGGCGCGCATGATCTCTTTTAGGTTCCTGGTCGCCACCTCCCAATTGATATCGACATAGTGGAGCTTCAGGCCATGGAAAGCTGCATAGTTCTCGGCTCTTTGGAGTTCTGTGCGCTGATTATCGTCGGCGCCCTCGAATCTGAAGGTATATGCATCACACCCCTTCATATACGAGGCGAGGTTTGCGGAGTCCATCCCTCCGGAAAGCATGATGCCGAGTTTTTGCCCCTTAAGGGAATCAAAGACACGCTGGATTGCGTCACTGATGTCCTGTGAAGTATGTACCGGCGTCTGCTCCGATTCCGGCACCGCCTGTATATTGCTGTGATGGAACCCCTCGTAGAAGTCCATCCCGTCTTTCTCGATATAGCGGAAGGCCATATAGGAACTCATGCAGAAATTCTTGTCTGTCATAGCTTTGTCATTTATTGATGTGCATGTCGTCTTGTCCGAGGGGCTGCTCGATAGTCCATCCCCGAGTCGATTGGAGTGCTTCGGAAATCTTGGTCGAAGAAATGCCTTTCGTGTAAGGGAAGTAAACGATGCGGATGCCGGCTTCTTGGAATTCCTTCTCGATATCATTCCATTTTGGCGAATTGTACCAGTCATCTCCGACGAACATGACGCTCGCTTTGAGTTTCTTGCACATGGCCAGCTTGTCCATGTTTTCCTGCGGCACGACGGCGTCGACGAAGCGGCAGCTTCGTACGATTTCGGCCCGGTCGCTGTATGGGATCATGGCATGCTTGCCTTTGTAAAGAACCAATTCATCGATGGTTACGCCCACTATCAGTTTGTCGCACATACCCTTTGCATTTTTCAGCAGATTCAGGTGACCGATGTGGAAAAGGTCGAAAACACCGGCTGTGTAGCCTATAACGAAGTCATTGTCCATTTATCAATTTATTTTTAGCAAACCGTTTTGATAATCCTTGTAAGAGTGTTCCAGATCAACTTTTGCCAGCATATGGCCCGAGTTGCGCTGCTCTGTCGGCGGAAAGTCCATATAGTTCCCGAACATTGCTTTCAGGAAACCGTCCCATCCGGAGGGACATCGCATCTGGGTGTCTTCGAAATCCATAAGTACCGTGTCTGCGAACCATGCAGCCGGTATTTGGAACGCTTCCAGATGCCCCGGACTCCAGACATAGCCGGTTACCCCGTCTCTGTGGAATCCGTTCTTCTTGAGTTTTTTAAGCCATAGCCTCGAATAGAACCTGAAATCCCGTACCAATGCGGGGAAACGGTAACAATTGCAGGTTATATCCTTGATCAGCGTGGGTTTCTTGGGAACACCGAACCTAAGAAAAAAGTTCCCCGTCCATAGAAACGTATCCTGAGGGATGAAACGTTCCAGGGCCTTCTGGGAAGGGAAACTGCATATCGGCATTATATCTATCCATATGCCCTTGTATGCCTCTTTGTAGGGGACATCCAAGACTTCGATGGCGGTGGTGCGGTTGTCTATCACCTTGAAGAACATCTGGTTGAAATACCTTCTGTTGTGGGAACCGATCAAGGAGAGATGCGCAGGCAGGCGGGATCCTGCGATATCGAGGAATCGCAGGAAATCATCAATGGGCATGGCGATGTCCATGTCATCGTCCCAGGGGATGAAGCCATGATGGCGTACGGCTCCGAGACAGGTGCCTCCTATGGCAAAATACCGCAGCCCCTCTTCTTCGCAAATGGAAGATACCGCTTTGAAAATCTCAAGTATCCGGGTTTGTAATTCAGTCATGGCATATCAGATAGCCTGTCTATAAATTATCCTATCCTGAGTATATTGTCACAGTACTCCGCGATCTTCTCGCGGTGGGTGATGAATATCATGGTCTTGTCCTGGTCGCGTTCCGAGAGGTTCTCCATGAGCCTGGCCTCGGTTTCGGGGTCGAGCGACGAGGAGAATTCGTCGAGCAGCAGGATGCTGCCGGGACGCAGCAGGCCGCGGGCGATGGAGATGCGCTGCGCCTGGCCTTCCGAGAGACCCGATCCACGCTCGCCGCAGGGGGCGTCCAATCCTTCGGGAAGGTCTTTCACGAAGTCGGCGGCTGCGGTGTCGAGAGCCGCCCACATCTGTTCATCGGTTGCCTCGGCATTTCCAAGGAGGAGATTGTCTCGTATGGTTCCGCTGAAAAGGGTGTTGCCCTGGGGCACATAAGCGAGGTTGGGACGGGTAAGCGACGAGGCCGGGACCGCCCTTTCCGAATCGTAAATGCTGATTTCGCCCGCGGTGGGACGCAGGAGCGATAGCATCAGCCTTATCATGGTGCTCTTCCCGGCGCCCGTCTCACCCACGATCGCAGTGCGCGATCCGGGTTTGAAGTCCCATGAGAAGTCCTTCAGGACATCCTTGTCGGAGTCGGGATAACGGAAAGACACGTTGTCCATGCGGATGCCCGCCACCCCGCCCAGGATTATCTTCTCGCCGGTCTCTTCCATGGGGTTGCTTGTCAGTTCCATCAGACGGTCGATGGAATTTGTGGCGTTTATGAAAGACGGGATAAGCTGCGACAGGGCGGCCATGGGATTCTCTATCTGGCCTACCAGCTGCAGGAAAGCGGTCATGATACCGTAAGTCATGGTGCCGCGGAAAATTCCCGTCACACCCCACAGGAAAGCAATGAGATAGCCGAAGTTGAAGGCGGCGCCCAGGGTTGAGCGGGCGAAGACGTTGAGGCGCGCGCGCTTGAGTATCTGGGAGAACTCCGCCTGCTGGATATCATCCAGCTGGTCTTCCATCATGGACCCCTTCTCGAGCGACTGGATCACGGTTTTGTTCTGCAGGCTCTCCTGGATGTGGCTCTGGACCTCACTTTCCTTTTCACGGATGCGTTTGGTATATCTCCTTACCCTGATGGTGAAGATCCTGCCGAAGAGCACGAACACGGGGACCATGAGCAATATCACCACGGCCAGCTTCCATTCCATGGTGGCCAGGAAGATGAATGACGCGACGAGCTGGAAAAGGGTGGAGATGCATGCCGGAAGTTCGGTGGTGATGAGCTTGGTGACTATGTCGCCGTCCATCATCAGGCGGTTGAGGCTGTCACCGGAATGGTGCTTTTCGCGGCCCTGCCACTGCGACTGCATGAGGGCCGAGAAAAGCCTCGACCTTATGAGGAAGTTCGTTTTCGCGTATGTGGTTGCCTGGAGCCTGGTGTTGAAGCCTGCGATGGCTATCCTCAGCACCACGATAGTTGCCATGATGCAGGCCCAGACCACGATGGCATGATGCTGGTCCGGCACCGCGAAAACGCCGGTGGCTATGTCGATGAGCCTTTTGCTGGCGAAGATGAAGAATAGGTTCAGGCATATGTTCAGCACCCTTAGCAGGATGAAGGCGCTTATGGCCAGCCGCTGGCCCCTGGAGTTTTTCCAGATCCAGTTGGCGTACTTCATGAGCGTCTTGAACATATTTACAAAAATAGGTATTTTTTTATTATCTTGCAGGGTCTTTTCAAACCTCAAACCTATGGATCCTCAAATCGCCTCCCAGATAGACGCCATCAACGTGACGCTCAATGCGGGCGGAATGAACACCATCAACATCGTTCTCGCATTCGTCATGTACGGAGTCGCCCTGGGCATAAAGCCGAAGATCTTCGCCGACGTCTTCAAGAAGCCCAAGTCGGTTTTCGTAGGGATGCTGTGCCAGCTGGTGCTCCTTCCGTTGTTCACCTTCCTTCTCGCATGGGCCCTAGGCCCCGCCGTCTCCTTTTCGATGGCAATAGGAATGATATTGGTGGCTTCGTGCCCCGGAGGAAACATCAGCAATTTCATATCTTCGCTGAGCAAGGCCAACGTCGAGCTCTCGGTAAGCCTGACGGCCATATCGACGGCCCTCGCAATGTTCATGACACCGTTCAATTTCTGGTTCTACGGAAACCTCTACATCAAGGTGGCGGACATCTCGGGCCTGGTGGGAGCGGTGCCAAATCTGCACATTCCCTTCTGGGACGTCTTCAAGACCATCGTCATCCTGCTCGGCATCCCGCTCACGCTCGGCATCCTCACAGCCCACTTCTTCCCCAAGGCGGCTGAAAAGATGAAGAAGCCTTTCCAGTGGTTCAGCATCATTTTCTTCCTCGCGATGGTGGTGCTGTCGTTCGTGGGCAACATGGAAGCCTTCCTCAAGTGCGTCAAGTATATCTTCCTGATAGTCTTCATCCATAACCTGCTGGCCCTGTGCATAGGTTATGGCAACGGTTCGCTGTTCAGGGTGGGGGACAAGGACCGCCGTACCCTTACGATCGAAACAGGTATCCAGAACAGCGGCCTTGGTCTCGCCCTCATGCTCGGGGCAAACCAGATTTTTTCCAACTTCATGCCCCAGTACCCGCACGGGGTGCCGGGGGGCATGCTGGTGATCACCGCCTGGTGGGGGA
Source organism: uncultured Bacteroidales bacterium (assembly GCA_905236955.1). Classification (GTDB taxonomy): domain Bacteria; phylum Bacteroidota; class Bacteroidia; order Bacteroidales; family UBA932; genus Cryptobacteroides. The sequence goes on along the minus strand of CAJOQW010000007.1, from coordinate 3,988 downwards.
TATGGCACATAATAGCGGGCCTTGCCGTTGCAGGAGTCTTCAACTTCAAGGACAGGAAAGCCGCCAGGAAACTTTCAGCATAATATGAAGCGGATAGTTCTCACGGCGGCCATGGCATCGATTTGTCTGGCCGCCTTCGCGCAGGAAGGGGAAATAAAGACGGGTTACAGCCTCGGACCCGTTCCCGCCATCGCCTTCGACGCCGACAAGGGCTTCCAGTACGGAGCACTTTGCAACATCTACAATTTCGGGGACGGCAGCAACTATCCCAATTACAACTCCATGACCTATGTGGAGGCCTCCTTCTTCACCAAAGGCTCGAAACTGTTCACCCTCAACTACGACAACCGGGTGTCTATCCCCGGGGTGCGCCTTTCGGGCGGTGTCACAGCAAGCATCGACAAGGCTATGGACTTCTATGGTTTCGGCGGTTATTCCGCATTCTACAATTCGGCCCGCGTGGATGCCGGCAGCGGAAAGGATGCGGCGCAGTCGTATTATGCCCCCTATTACAGGGTGGACAGGGTGCAGATACTGGGGAATATCGACTTCATCGGGAACATAACCGACCGTCTCCAGTGGGAGTTGGGCTACCACCCGTCCTATTTTAAGGAAGGTGCGATAGATAGGGAGAGCATCAACAAGGGCAAGGAGGGGAGCGCTGTCTATCAGGAACCCTCCACCTTGTATGAAGATTATCTCGACTGGGGGCTTATCTCCCCTGAAGAGGCTGAAGGCGGCTTTTCCTCGACGTTGCGCCTGGGGCTCCAGTACGACTCCCGTGACAAGGAGGGGGCGCCTACGAGGGGGATATGGGCGGAAGGCCATCTGTCCCTGTCTCCCGGGTGGCTGGGCACAAGGAACCCCCATTATCGCTATTCCCTCACCATGAGACAGTATTTCCCGTTGATAGACAATGATATACTGACTTTTGCCTACCGGCTCAACTACGAGGGTTCGATAGGAGGGAAAGATCCGTATTACATCCTCCCGTACATTACCCGTATGGGGTTGAGCTACGACCGTGACGGAATGGGGGGATACGATACCGTAAGGGGCATGCTCCGCGACAGGGTGGCAGGTTTGGACATGGCCACCTGGACGGCCGAGATGCGCTGGAGGTTCGTAAGGTTCGTGCTGTGGAAGCAGAACATCGCCTTCGGACTCACCCTGTTCACCGACGGCTCGATGGTCACCCGCAACCGCGACCTCTCATTTGCCGGAACCGCCTCTGCGAAGCCGGCGTACGACGCCTATATCTCGCAGGGACAGGCCAAGGACAGGCCGCATCTCACCGCCGGTGCCGGACTGAGGTTCATTATGAACGAGAACTTCATCATCGCCTTCGAGTACGGCGCCCCCTTCACGGCTTTCGGCGGTCCGTTGAAAGGCCAGGACGGCCCGGGGGCCTTCTACATCAATACCGGCTACTTGTTCTGACACAAAAAACACCGCAATCCGCGGTGTTTTTTGTGTGAAATCGGGCAGGTTACTTCTCTTTTGCCATGCAGGCCCATACGGGAGCTGCGAGCGCACCGCCGGCGAGGGGGCCGACGAAGAATACCCATACGTTCTTGAGGGCGTCACCTCCTGCGAAGAGGGCGGGGCCGAGGGAACGGGCCGGGTTGACCGAGGTGCCGGTGAGGTTGATGCAAACCAGATGGATGAGGATGAGGCTGAGGCCGATGGCGAGGCCCGCGAAGTTGCCTGCACCCTTCTTTGCATCGGTGGTGCCGAGCACTACGAGTACGAAGAGGAAGGTGGCGATGCATTCTACGAGCACTGCGCCCCACGGGCCGCCTGCATTGGCTACGCCGTTCGCACCCATGCCGGCGGGATCGCCCATTGCACCGGGAGCTCCGCTGACGCAGATGATAAGATAGAGGAGGGCCGCACCGGCTATACCGCCGAGGATCTGGCCGCACCAGTAACCGCAGGCATCTTTCCAGCTCATGCGTTTGCTGAGCACCACGCCGAGGGTGATGGCGGGATTGATGTGGCAACCTGAGATGCCTCCGATAGTGTAAGCCATGGCTACAACCGCAAGGCCGAAGGCGATGGCGGTGCCGACCACACCTGCAGGTTCGCCGCAACCTACGAATACTGCCGTACCGCAGCCCAGAAGCGTGAGCACGCAGGTACCGATGAATTCAGCAAAATACTTTTTCATGATAGTTTTGGTTTTAATATGATGCTAATATCGGAAAATTTTAGGAAAATCGCTAATTTTGTCCCCAATGATTACGCAGGACCAAATTAAAGATCTCAAATCCCGGCTGGACGCCCTTGAGAAGGTGTTGAAGATAAGTGAGAAGAGGGAGCAGGTGGCGGCCATGACCGCCCGCAGCCAGGAGGCGGATTTCTGGAACGATGCCAAGGAAGCGGAGTCATTCCTCAAGAAGATCAGCGGCGTGAAGGCCTGGACGACCGGTTTCGACTCGGCCGTCTCGGCGGTGGACGACCTGGAAGTACTTTTCGAACTGGAACCGGAAGGGGAAGATATCGACAAGGCCTATTCGTTTGCCGTACAAAAGGTGGAAGACCTCGAATTCAAGAACATGCTGGGCTCCGAGGGCGACAATCTCGGTGCCGTGCTCACCATAAATTCAGGTGCCGGGGGTACCGAGGCCAACGATTGGAGCGCCATGCTCATGAGGATGTACCTGCGCTGGGGTGAGCGGCGCGGCTTCAAGACCACCGTGACCGAACTCATCGAAGGCGACGAAGCCGGCATCAAGAGCTGCACCATCCAGTTCGAAGGCGATTTTGCCTATGGCTGGCTCAAGGCTGAAAGCGGTGTGCACAGGCTCGTCCGCCTTTCCCCGTTCAATGCCCAGGGCAAGCGCCAGACCACCTTCTCGAGCGTCTTCGTCTATCCGCTCGTCGATGATACCATCAATATCGAAATCAATCCGGGCGACCTCGAGTGGGACACCTTCCGTTCCGGAGGGCACGGAGGCCAGAATGTCAATAAGGTGGAGACAGGCGTGCGTGTGCGCCATATCCCTACCGGCATAATGGTCGAGAACACCGAGACCCGCAGCCAGCAGGACAACCGCCAGAACGCCCTCCGTATCCTCAAGAGCCGACTTTACGACATCGAACTCAAAAAGCGCCAGGAGAAGCAGGCCGAGATGGAAGGCCAGAAGAAAAAAATCGAGTGGGGTTCGCAGATCCGTTCATATGTGCTTCATCCCTACAAGATGGTGAAAGACCTGCGCACAGGCCTGGAAACCGCCGACACACAAGGTGTCCTGGACGGGGACCTGGACCGTTTCATGAAATCTTTTTTAATGCAGAACTGATATGACAGAGTTTAAATACGCTCCCATGTTCCAATTGGGGGAGGACCGCACCGAATACTACAGGATTCCCGGTTCGGAGAAGTTTGTGTCCACAGCCGATTTCGAAGGCCACAGGATGCTCAAGGTGGCTCCCGAGGCCCTTACACTCGTGGCCCGGCAGAGTTTCCACGATTGTGAGTTCATGCTCCGCCGCGCCCACAACGAGCAGGTGGCCGCTATCCTGAAAGACCCGGAAGCCAGCGAGAACGACAAATACGTCGCCCTGCAGTTCCTCCGCAACGCCGAAGCTTCGGTGAAGGGAGTGCTCCCGTTCTGCCAGGACACCGGTACCGCCATCATCCACGGCGAGAAGGGCCAGCAGGTTTGGACTGGTTTCGAAGACGAGGAGGCTCTGAGCATGGGCGTGTTCAATACATATACACAGGAGAATCTCCGTTATAGCCAGAACGCACCTTTGAACATGTACGACGAGGTGAATACCCGCTGCAACCTGCCCGCCCAGATAGACCTGGAAGCCGTCGAAGGCGACGAATACCGTTTCGTCATGGTAGCCAAGGGCGGCGGCAGCGCGAACAAGACCTATTTCTATCCAATGACGAAGGCCACCATCCAGAACGAGGGCACCCTGCTTCCGTTCCTGGTGGAGAAGATGCGCAGCCTCGGTACAGCGGCCTGTCCTCCGT
>CAJOQW010000006.1 GCA_905236955.1 uncultured Bacteroidales bacterium | reverse complement strand
TCCTGTTCCGGAACCAACCGCCTGGAAATAAGCGTCTGGTATGCGTCCGATGGTCTCGACGGCCGAGAGCAGGGTGGTACCCATTCCATCGCGTCTGGCGACGTTTTTAGCCCCCCCCTCGGCAAAATAACGACCGTCCTGGCATATCTTGTCGCCAAGTGTGATGGCGTCATAATAGTCGCATCCGTGCGGAGCCGCCACAAGCTTGACGCAGGGATGGAGTTTGTGGTTGAACCACAGGTCGTGCTGGCTGTCTTCCGGAATGCAGATGACTATCGGGATCTCATTGTCGGAGCAGACCTTCGCGAAGGCGCGGGCGGTATTTCCGGCACTCTGGACAACAAGGGTGCGCTTCTCTTTCCTGGACATGCGGGCCAGTACGCTGTATGCTTCGGTTTCCTTGAACGAGCAGGTACTCATCTGGGCGCCGATCTTCGGACAATAACCAGAGAAGGTGATATAGAGATTGTCCAGCCCGAGCGCCTTTCCCAAACCCTTGCTGTGATAGGTGACGGGGGCGTGTGAACGCCTGAGCGTACGCTGGACCGGCATCCACTCGGCATAGCGGTAAAGACCGTGCAGGTCATCACGGGGCGTGAACTTCTTGTTGGAATAGACGGCCCTCACCAGGGAAGGGGAGTCGCCTTCCGGGTCGGCAAGTGTCCATCCACGATCTTCGAAAACCCGCCCGGTAGCCACGTTCATGAGCTTGTACTCTGTAGGTTTGAATTTCATTATAATAAGTTTAAACGATTACAATTTGATGAAGAGCCACACCATATATGCCGCGAACGCGACGAGCATGAGGACGCCGTCGACGCGGTCTATCTTGTTGCGCTTGCCGGTGAACAAGCTGGTCCAGATGAGGATGGAACAAAGAGCCAGTGCCGCCATATCCACCAGATTGATGTCGGCGAAACTCATGGGAGTTATGACGGAAGCCACGCCGAGTATTAGAAGCAGGTTGAACACGTTGCTGCCGAGGATATTGCCGAGGGCCATCTGGCTGCGGTGCTTGGCAAGTGCGACAATGCTGGTGGCGAATTCCGGCAGGGATGTACCCATGGCCAGGATGGTGATTGCGATGAATTTGTCGCTGACATGCAGCATGTGGGCTATTTTGACGGCTGAATCGACGAAGAGCCTGCCGCCGATGATGAGTCCGGCTAGCCCGGCCGCTATGAGAACGGCAGCCATCCATACGGCATAGTTCTTCTTGATCCCCGCCTCTCCTTCTTCGGGCACGGAGGGTTTGTCCGAAATAAAACAGAAAGCCATGTAGATTATGAACAGCGCCAGCAGGACGGCTCCCTCGATCCTGGACAGTCCGTCGACCGTGCCGAGTCCGAAGAGCGTGCGGCTCATGCCCATGCAGATGACGAGGAAGGTCACAAGCAGGGTGATGGGAATGTCGCGGCGGCGGTTCTCCCTGGTTATGTCGATGGGCCGGAACAGGGCAGATATGGCGAGAATGAAAAGGACGTTGAAGATATTGGAGCCGACCACATTGCCGATGGCGATGTCGGAGCTTCCATGGAGGGCTCCGGTGGTGCTTACGACAAGTTCCGGGAGGGAGGTGCCGAAACCCACGATGGTCATGCCGATGACGAATTCGCTCACCCCGTAACGGCGGGCGATGGACGACGCCCCTTCGACCAGGATGTCCGCGCCTATCACCACCATAGCCAGGCCGATGAGCAGGAAGATTATCTGAACTGTCATTTAAGAACAAGTTTACAAACGTTTTCCACATGCTGCGTATGCGGGAACATGTCCACCGGCTGCACGGCCGCTATGTCGTATTTCCCGGAAAGGATGGCAAGGTCCCTTGCCTGGGACGCCGGGTTGCAGCTCACATAAACTATCCTTGTGGGATTGGCGTCCATGATCACTTTTGCGACGTCGGGATGCATTCCCGCCCTGGGAGGATCGAGGATGATGACGTCCGGCTTTCCGTGAACCTCGATGAAAGCGGCGTCGAGGACATCTTTCATATCCCCTGCAAAGAACTCGCAATTACTTATGCCATTGGCTTTTGCATTCAACTTTGCATCCTCTATCGCTTCAGGCACATACTCGATTCCTATCACTTTGGCCGCCCTCCCCGAAACGAACTGGGCGATGGTTCCCGTGCCGGTATAAAGGTCGTAAACTGTCTCGCACCCGGTCAGTTCCGCAAAATCGCGGGCAACGGTATAAAGCCTCCTTGCCTGGGGAGTGTTCGTCTGGAAGAACGACTTGGGCCCGATTTTGAAGCGCAGGCCTTCCATCTCTTCGTAGATGGCTTCTTCGCCTTTATACAGCAGGGGAGTCTGGTCGCCTATGGAGTCGTTGAGTTTTGAATTGATTATATAATAAAGGCTGGATATACTGGGGAATTCCTTTCCGAGGGCTTCAAGGAAAGCCTCCCTTCCGTCAAAATCGGAGGCGAAGCAGACTATGGCCATGACATCCCCCTTTTCCGTCGTACGGACGAATATGCTGCGGAATATGCCTTGATTCCCGCGTATGTCGTAGAAGGGGATTGAATGGTCGAGGGCATATCTCTTCGCGAACAGCCTGATTGCGTTG
>CAJOQW010000005.1 GCA_905236955.1 uncultured Bacteroidales bacterium | reverse complement strand
TTTTGCGGCAGGGAGTTCCTCATCGACGGGCGAGCCCTGATCCCGAGGGCGGAGACCGAACTGCTCGCCCAGACTGCGGCGGGCATGGCGTCAGAGGCGTCCGGGACTGTCAGGGTGCTCGACCTCTGTACCGGTTGCGGCTGCATAGCGTGGACTCTCGCACTGGAGTTGCCCGGCGCCCTTGTCACCGCCACCGACCTTTCGGAGGATGCCCTGGACCTGGCTTCGTCCCAGCCGTTCCGCATCCACCGTCCCGTGGTGAAGCCGCGTTTCGTAAAGGCGGACGTGCTTGATGCAGATGCCACCGTGGAAGCCTTCCAGGGAGGGGATCCTTCCCTCCGATGCAACCTTCTTACCGCCAATCCACCTTATGTGATGTCGGCAGAAAAGGCCGAAATGCGTCCCAATGTGCTCGATTATGAGCCGCATATGGCTATCTTTGCCCCGGAAGGGGACGCTCTGGTGTTTCACAGGGCGATAGCCGCCATAGCGAAAAGGCTGTTGGCTCCCGGCGGCTCCGGCATTGTCGAAATAAATTCCGAGATACCCGAAGAGAGTGCTGCCGTGTTCACCGCGGCAGGATTGTCCGAAGTGGAAATCATTCCCGATTTCTTCGACCGTCCGCGCTACATATCATTCTTTCAGGCGGAATAGGGTTTTTTTGCAGCAGGCAGCCGTTTGGAAATCTTCAAACGGCTGCCTGTGCATATGTCGGAAGGGGGTAACAAAGATAAACGTTTATTTCTTCGGAAAACGGACTTTAATCGTTCTCTTTGCAGCAGAAAAACTTTGAACGATGAAAGCCATGAAACCTCTCCTGCTGCCTTGCGCAGCCGTTGCAATCCTCCTCTCCTGCGGCCACGGGCCCGAAACTTCCGCCGACCTGCCGGATGTGCAGGAAACCCTTTCGCTGCGCGGCGTCGCGCGCATGCTAGCCTCCCTTCCTATAGGCCAGGGCCAGCTGGAAGAAGTGTACAATGCAGTCAGTTCATCTTCCGGCAACGGTTTCGACGAGGAATATATGATGAGCGACCTGGTGGACAGTCCGGGGGCCGGGGTCGGGGAGTCAGAAGAGACGAAGGCACTCACCAGGGCGGCGTACGACACGCCGCTGAGGGACTTGATAGCCGGTTATGTCGAGGCCACCGCTTCCCCTGCCACGAAGGCCGGCGCCGCCGATGTCCAGGCCTATCTCGACGCCCTGGCTTCTTCCGGAATGCAGATATACTGGCCATATTCCGAGGACTGGGACGGGGAACAGCTGCCCCTGATAACCTTCGATCCGGGCTATGGGGCGGAGAGCAATTATGCATACGAGATAGCCCCTGTAGCCGGGTCGTACGAGGTGGTGGACTCGGTATATGTCGACGAGAACGTTGCGGCGGAACGCCCCGTATGGGTGATAAACCGCAATGACGACAGCGGTTTCACTCCCATGTCGATGTTCCTTTCCAAGGCGGATGCCTCCCTCACCAGGGCCTCCTCGGACAAGAAAAACCTTTACATGAAATCCTTCACCATGACCCGTCACTACGATTCCTGGTTCGCAGGGGCCAGCGAGTTCTTCATAAAGATCGGAGCGGTGAACGGCTTTTACGCCTCGTCCGAAGCAGAACTCCAGAAGTACACCCCTTCGGTAACCGACCTTATGGTGGTGGTCAAGCGCAAATACTTGAACAAGAAGATCTTGTATGATGCCGTCCTGGTAACGGATTTTTCCGAGCAATTGGATAAGCTGGCTTTCCTCATCACGGAAAGCGACGGAGGCACACGTACCAGCTGGAAGTGCGAAGCGAGCGTCAAGATCAAGTCGAAAACGTATGGCTTCGACCTGGACATCCCCCTTTACAGCAACGACGACATCGTCTGGCGCGGCCAGCTGGACGCCTCTTATTTCACCTCTTCAAGCCTTGTGACAGGCCGTTTCGGCGACGTAATCATCACATTTAAATTGGAATAGCCCTTTCCGGCTCAGTCGGTTGCCGATACTGTCATCTCGCAGTTCCTGCAGTCGAAGCCGAGGGCCAGGCGGCGGCCGTTGTTCACAAGGAACAGCGGGCCGGATTCAGGGGCCCCCTGGTGGACAGGGCACATGCCCAGTTCGTAACGGATGCAGTAGCGGCTCCGCATAAGCGGGTGCTTGCCGCCGGACGGGCCCTGGTTCAGGAAACCGGTGCCGTCCCTGGGGCCTCCACAGGCAAGGGGCCTCCTGCCGCAAGGCTGCGCATCAAGGTCTTCCGCCACCAGCCGGCGCATGGAGTTGAGGATGGATGCACTCAGCAGCGGAATGGCTCCCGCTTCAAGTTTGTCGAGGGAGAAAACATAATGAAGGCTCCGCTTCGAAAGTTGTTCGCGGAACATGGCCGCCGCCCGCTCCCTGTTTTCGGCACTTTCGACATCCGCCTTGAAATTGCTGAGGACTCTGCGTCCATCCTGTGATGTTGCGGTGATGTCGATATTCCACCTGCCGCTGATTTTGACCTCCAGCGAAACCGGAATCTCCCTTTTCGGCAGATTCTTCTCCAGTTCCCTGTCGAAGGCTGCATCGATATTGCGGTATAGCCGCATCCCTTCCTTGAGGCCGTCAACGGACTTGCACATAATCGTGAGGCCTTCGCAGACATCCCCGCGGAATCCTACTACCGAAGAGCCGTTCACAAAAGCGAAACCGTCTCCGTTGTGCAGTTCAACGCCTCCCTTGACCGGTTTGAGGAATAATTCCATACCCGCCTTTCCCCGCCGGAGTCTTGCTACGGTACCTATGAACGAACCCAGGTTTGTGGGGGCGTCCATGGATGACCATTCGCCCCGCTTCCCGTCAAGGAAGAGTTCGGTGTAGCCGCGGTTGAAAGTCTTTAAGGGGTCGGGAGTGAAGCCGCCCGAAATGCGTCCGAAGGAGGCCCTTTGGAAATCCTGGGGCCGGGAAGCGCACAGCTCGTCCAGGGCCATTGAATACCAGCGCGTTATGTTGCGTACATAAGCGGCATTCTTCAGCCGGCCTTCTATCTTGAAGGAACAGATTCCCGCATCTGCAAGTTCGGACAGCCTTTCGTGGAGGTTGAAATCCTTGAGTGAAAGCAGGGCCTTGTTGCGGACCAGGACCTTCCCCGAAGAGTCGGTGAGGTCGTACATCGAACGGCATGCCTGGATGCATTCGCCCCTGTCGGCCGAGCGGCCGTCGAGATGCTCCGAGAGGCGGCAATCGCCGCTGTAGCATACACACAAGGCTCCGTGAACGAAAAATTCCAGCTCGCACGAAACCGCCTTGCGGATGGCCTTGATGTCGTCCATCGACAACTCCCTTTCAAGTACCAGCCGACTGCACCCCAGTGCTTCGTAACGCCGGGCGTCTTCCGGGGTGCGGATCGCACACTGGGTAGAGGCGTGAAGCGGGACGGTTATGTCTTCCCAGGTGCATATCCTTTCGTCGCGTATAATGAATGCGTCCACGCCGGCCGCCTGTTCCGCGAGCATCTGGCGGTGGAGTTCCGGCAGTTCGGCGTCCGACACCGAGATGTTGACGGTTATGAAGATACGCACCCCGAAACGGTGCGCATAATCGCACAGCCTGGCGATATCTTCTATGGAGTTTCCCGCATCCTTCCGGGCCCCGAAGAAGGGGCCGGCAATATACACGGCATCGGCACCGCTGTCTATGGCTGCGATGCCGATGTCCGCATTCCTTGCCGGAGCGAGCAACTCCAGGCCGGTCATGTTACTTGAGGGCGTTGATCTGCTTCTGGGCCTCTGCGCCGAGCTTGGGATCGGAAACGGCCTTCTTGTAGTACTCGACTGCCTTGGCCTTGTTGCCTGCCTGCTGATACAGGGCGCCTACGGTGAAGGCGATCTGGCCGACATTGGCAGCCGAAGGAGAAAGGGCGATGTACTTCTCGAAATACTCGATGGCGGCGGAGTTCTTCTTCAGGAGCTGTGAAGCCTGGCCTGCGATCTGGTAGGCCTTGGCATTCTCGCCGTACTCGTTGACCTTGAGGGCCTCTTCCACTGCCTTGGCATAGTTCTTTGCCTTGAGCGAAGCGGCGGCTTCCTTGAGATAGAGGTTGCCCAGCTGCTTGTTGGCTGCGCTCTCCTGGCCGTTGGCTATCGCGGTCTCGAAGGCGGCGATTGCGCCGTCCTTGTCTCCGGCCGAGCTCAGGGCCGCACCGAGACGGAGGGCTGCCGCGCCGTTGTTCGGGTCGGCATCGAGTACCGCCTTGTAACCGGCTGCCGCCGCGGCGAAGTCCTTGGCGTTGAGCAGGCCGTTGGCTTTCTGCATGAGGACCTGCGGGATGAGGGCCTTTGCAGCTTCTGCCACGCCTTCGTTGGCGAACTTGTTCGCGAGTTCGATGGTGGTGCCGAGAGAGGCGACAGCGTTGTCATAGTCGGCGGCATTTACCAGTTCCTTTGCAATGGAGAACTGGATATCGGGAATGTAGGTCTTGCAGTTTCCTGCGATTTCAGCACCTTCTTCGCCGAGGGCTTCCGCTCCTGCGAGAGCTTCCTGGAAAGCGGCGAGGGCGCTTGCCTTGTCTCCATTCTGGAGGGCGGTGGCCCCATTGTTGTAGGTCTCGGTTACGGATGCGAGATCCTGTGCGAATGCCAAGGATGCCCCAAGAAGGATGGCTGCGATGGTAATGAACAACTTTTTCATGATTCCTGATGATTTATATTCAGTTTTGCTAAAATGCAAAAATAATAATTTTGTTTTATTTTTGTGGCTATATAAATGATGCGTTCAAAAAGCTTTCAAATATTAACTGTCCTTTTTCTTCTTGCAGGCGGTTTGTGCGCTCCGGCAAAGGATTTCCCCACCATTGGGAAGAACCCCGGGATAACGGTCGGCTCCCTGCCCGATAACGTTTCTTACTACCTGGCCGAAAATGACATTACCAAAGGTTATGCCAATTTTATCCTGGTACAGAAATCTTTTTCGGACGTGGACCATTCCAGGGGCCTTCTGCTGGACCTCCCCCACTTCAAGGAAATGGCCCCGTACGAATTCCTGGCCTCAAAGGGCGTGGGCTACGGGCAGGGTGGATATGTCTCTTATCCCGATGGCAATACCGTTTTCTCCTTTGAAGATGTCCCTACATACGATTCCGCTGCATCGGACTCCACGCTGTTGCTGATTTTCGACCTTGTCAAGGCTTTCGACGGGGAGCAGGCCATCATCATTTGCGG
>CAJOQW010000004.1 GCA_905236955.1 uncultured Bacteroidales bacterium | reverse complement strand
GAGCAGAACTTCTTGTCCGCCCTTCCGTATGTGACCCTTCCGCACTCCAGACAGGTGCAGGGGGCGTTCTCTTTTATGTACTGTGTCATTTCCGGCAAATATGGAATCAATTTGCCGGCTCTGCAAGGGGGTAAGAAAACAATCCCCAAATTTTAATCTTTCCGACGCCAAAGGCTTTTTCCAAGGCTGTATTAAATAATCTTTTCGGCTTCCCCGAAAACATAAAAAGTTGCCCCGTAAACGTTTGAAAGCGGATTTTTCTGCAAACTCTTGCTTTCCTTTGCATCCGGGCGACGAGGACCGCGCGGCCGGGTTCGCCACGATTTTTAAACGATATGATATGGAACAATTGAACAGAGTTGAACTCAGGGGGATGGTAGGGACTGCAAATGTGCAGGACATCTCCGGAAGGAAGGTATGCCGGTTCTCGGTAGCAACGTCGAGGGCTTACCGCGATCCGATGGGCGTCGCGAAGATAGACACCACCTGGCACAGGGTTAACGCATGGGATGGCAAGGGAATGCCGGACCTGGACATGGTAAGGAAGGGTTGCAAGATAGAAGTCGTGGGAAGGATCAGGAACAATAAATTCATGGGCAGTGACGGCCTCGAGCACGTTTCTTCGGAAGTGCAGGCCATCAGGATGCGCCTCATCGAAGGCGAAGATTCCCTGGCAAACGAGATGTAGCCATGAAACGCCTTGCCCTTGCGATACTCTCGACACTATGTGCCTGCTCTTCCGCAAACAAGGTGGAAGCGGTCAAGAGCGGATCCCTTTCCCCGGGGCTCAGCATGTCCCAGGATATACACCCATCCGAAATACAAGTGGATACCCGCGTTGACGATACGCTCAGGGTTTCCGACGCCCAGGGACGGGAGATGCTGATAATGAAAGCGGTGAAGGATGAGAACGGGGAGATGGTGGCAAGTGACTACATCTCTCCCGCGGTCGTCAGCGCCAGATTCAGGAATGTGGCGGAAAGGCATGGCAAAGTGGACCTGCGCTTCGACGTGTCAGTGCCCGGCGCCATGGTGGAAAGCTTCTGGCAGCTGCGGCTGCAGCCCGTGCTGAAGGTTTCCGGCGAGAGCACCGCCCTGGAGCCCATCTTCATTACAGGAGAGCAGTATCGCAAGGCGCAATTGCGTGGTTATCAGCGATATGAACGCTTCCTGCAAAGTATCGTCTCGGACACCACCATCTTTATTCGTTCCGGGCAGCTCGAAATCTTCCTGAAGCGCAACCTGCCCCAGATATATGCGCTGAAACGTGACAGCAGCTATGTCTCTGACGAGGCGTTCGCATCGATATACGGGGTCACCGAGCGCGAGGCCGTCGAGCACTACACCGACAGTTTCAGGCTCAGGCTCAACAACCGAAGGAAGGGCATGACCGGGAAGATGTATGCCCGATACGTCAAGGCCCCCATAGTGAAGGACGGACTCCGTCTGGACAGCGTGATAACCTCCGTAAACGGGGATATCGTCTATCATTATGTACAGACCATCCCGGTGGGTCCGGGCGTGCGGAAGGCCGAGATCAGTCTCAGCGGGGGAGTTTTCGAGGAAGACCGCGAGGTCTGCGGCATACCCCGGACGAAGCCTCTTACATTCTACATCTCTTCCCTCAGCACCCTGGTGGACCCTGTCGACAGGTATCTGCTCAAGATAACCGAACGGAGGGTGGAGGCTAATACTGCCTGCTATATAGAATTCGCGGAGGGGAGTGCCCAAGTGGACGCCTCTCTCGGCAACAATGCCTTCGAGATGGAAAGGATCGCCGGGACCCTCGAAGATCTGCTGGGAAGCGGGGAGTTCGACATGGACTCGATAGTGGTCGGGGCATCCTGCTCTCCCGAAGGGACGTGGGCCTTCAACAAAGGGCTCTCCCAGCAGCGCAGCGAGGCCGTGTGCAGCTATTATTCGGGCATGCGCTCCCGCAACGGGATACATGTGGATTTCATCCCAAGGGCCATTCCCGAAGACTGGGACTTGTTCCGGGAGATGGTGTCGGCGGACAGTTCGTTGACCAGGGAACAGAAAGAATCCATTTCCGCCTCATGGGCGATAGCGGATCCCGACGCCAGGGAGAGGGCTCTGTCGAAAGAGCCGCTTTACAAGCATCTCAGGGAAAAGATCTATCCTCATTTGAGGGTGGTCCGCTTCAATTTCTACATGCACCGCAGGGGGATGGTGAAGGATACCGTCCATACGACGGTGCCCGACACCATGTACATGCGCGGTGTCCAGGCCATCCGGGACCGCGATTACAAGACTGCGGTCACAATCCTCAGGCCCTATGGCGACCTCAATACCGCGGTGGCTTATTGCGCCCTTGACTACAACGCCTCGGCGATGTCGGTCCTGGAGAATCTTCCGGGAGGTCCCAAAGTGGATTATATGAAGGCCATCATCCATGCCAGGAACGGCGAGGACAGGCTGGCGGTGGAAAGCTATTTGAGGGCGTGCGAGGCGGACCCGTCGTTCGTGCACAGGGGCAATCTCGACCCCGAGATCTCTGGACTGAAAAACAAGTATGACATTATTGCTAAACTATGAGAAGGATATTGATAATCAGTGTTTTGCTGGTGTTTGTAACGGCATGCAGCATAAAGGAGGACAGAAGCGCCTGTCCGGCGAACATCCATCTGCGGCTCTCCGAAAGGAGCCTGTCCATCGCAGGCGGGCTGCCAGTGGGAGTGCGGGTGTCCGATTCGGGAGGGACGAAGGAGGTCGGTCTCAGCGCGGCCGAACCCGACTGCTGGATCGCGGTCGAGAAAGGCGGGGTGGACCTGGTGTGCCTGCTGGATAACGGCGCAGGGATTTCGGTGCCGCCCGGACGCCAATGCGACAGCATATGGGCCGACTCTTCCCATATGCTGGCGGAGTATGAGGAATGTGAAGTGCTGCTCGACCTGCACAAGCGCTTTGCGACGGTCTTCATCGATTTCGAAGAAGGAGTTGAGCCGTGGCGATACGACATATCGGTATGCGGGAACGTGGTCGGCACGGGCCTGCCTGGACTGGAGCCGGTGTCGGGGGAATTCCGTTTCCAGCTCGATGTGGAGGATGGCGCCGCATCGGTCCGCGTCCCCTGCCAGGGGAGCGACTCCTCGCTTCGTCTGCTTTTCGAAAGCAGGACCCCCGCAGGGCAGTCGTGGGACTGGGACCTTGCGGGGGAACTTGCCAGGCTCGGCTATGATTGGAGTCAGGAGGATCTTGCCGATATCCGGGTTCACGTCAAACTCCTTTCCGCCGGTCTGGGGATAGAAATTGGTTCCTGGAAGGACGGCGGCAGTATCTGACTATGCTTCTGCGGTTTTCTTCTGCTTGGAGGGGTCCTTGAAGAATATCATGAACAGGATTCCGACCACGAGGGCGTATGCAGCGAAGATGAACCATGCCTTGGGCCAGTTGGCGGGGGTGTTGAACACGTCGCAGGCTTCTACGACCTTTCCGGCCGCCAAGGTGCCGATGGTGGCGCCCAAGCCGTTGGTCATCAGCATGAACAGGCCCTGGGCCGAAGAACGTATGTCTTCGGACGTGTTCTCGTTGACGTAGAGGGCGCCGGAGATGTTGAAGAAGTCAAAGGCCATGCCATATACGATGCAGCTCAGGATGAAGAGCAGTACCCCGGGCATACCGGGGTCGCCCAGCCCGAAAAAGGCGAAGCGAAGGACCCAGGCGAACATCGAGATGAGCATCACTTTCTTGATGCCGAATTTCTTCATGAAGAAGGGGATCAGCAGGATGCACAGGGTTTCCGAGCCCTGGGAAATGGCGATAAGGGCGTTGGAATTCTTGACGGCGAAAGCGTCCGAATAGGCCGGATTGGCCGCGAAGGATCCCAGGAAGGTGTTGGCGTAGCCGTTGGTGATCTGGAGCGCCGCACCCAACAACATCGAGAAGATGAAGAAAACGGCGAACTGTCCCTGCTTGAACAAGGAGAAGGCTTTGAGCCCGAAGGCCTCGGCGAGGGAGCCGCCCTTGTCCTTGTTGACGGGGCATGGAGGCATGGTCAGCGCGTAGCCGCAGAGGATCAGGGACAGGATGCCGGATGAGAGCAACTGGGTGTAGCTTTCCTGCATTGCAGTGCCGCCAATCTTGACGAAATTGGTCGCCAGCATCGAGCAAATGAAGCCGATCGTGCCGAAGACGCGGATCGGAGGGAAATCCTTGACCGTATCTTTCCCGGCCATTGACAAGGCATTGAATGCCACAGAGTTGGATATGGCAATCGTGGGCATGAAGAAGGCAAGGCTGATGGAATAGAGGGTAAAGAGCGGGGCGAACCCTACGTTGGCACCCGCGCTATGGGCGTACAGCCCGGCTCCGATCATGAAGAGGCCTGCCAGGCCGTGGCAGAGCGAGAGCACTTTCTGGGCCTGCATCCACTTGTCCGCCAGGATGCCCATCAAGGTCGGCATAAAGAGGGAGACAATGCCCTGCATCGCGAAGAACCATTTGATCTGCGGCCCAAGGCCGATGTTGCCGAGGTACCGGCCGAGGGAGGTGAGGTATGCGCCCCATACGGCGAACTCCAGGAAGTTCATCACGATCAGGCGCAGGCTGATGTTCTTATTCTCCATAAGTGACTTGTTTAGATTTCTGCTTGGTTGAGTTGTGCAAAAATAAAAGATTTCACGGTATTTTTGTATCTTTGAAGGTTATTTTGTTTTATGAAGTTCACACTGACTGCAACAGATCCCCTCTCCGCCGCCCGCAGCGGTGTGATCCATACCGGTCACGGAGACATACTCACCCCCATCTTCATGCCTGTCGGCACCGTCGGGAGCGTGAAAGGGGTCTATCACCGCGACCTGCGGGACGATATCGGGGCGCAGATCATCCTGGGCAACACATACCACCTGTATCTCAGGCCCGGACTGGATGTCCTCCGGGAAGCCGGGGGGCTGCACGCCTTCGAGAACTGGGACCGTCCCATCCTTACCGACAGCGGCGGTTATCAGGTGTTCTCCCTAGCTCCAATCCGCAAGCTCACGCCTGACGGCTGCGAATTCCGTTCGCATATCGACGGCTCAAGGCATATCTTCACTCCCGAAAACAACGTCGACACCCAAAGGGTCATAGGAGCCGACATCATGATGGCACTGGATGAATGTTGTCCCGGCGATGCCGACCATTCATATGCCAAGAAGTCGCTCGATCTCACCAAAAGGTGGCTCGACAGGTTCGCGGACCGGTTCGCCCGGACATCCCCCCTGTATGGCTACGACCAGAGTTTCTTCCCGATCATCCAGGGATGCGTCTATCCCGATCTCCGTCGGGAGGCGGTGGAGCATGCCTTGCAGTTCGATGCAGACGGTTATGCCATCGGCGGCCTTGCCGTAGGGGAGCCGACGGAGAAAATGTACGAGATGCTTGACTTCACCGTCCCCCTCATGCCACAGGACAGGCCGCGTTACCTCATGGGGGTGGGTACCCCCGCCAACATTCTGGAAGGCATTGCCCGCGGAGTGGACATGTTCGATTGCGTGATGCCTACCCGCAACGGGCGTAACGCCATGGTTTTCACCTGGAACGGCATCATGAACCTTCGCAACGGGAAATGGAAGGACGACTTCTCCCCGCTCGACCCGGCAGGAACGTCTTTTGTAGACAAGACATATACCAAGGCCTATCTGAGGCACCTGTTCATAGCCGGGGAGATGTTCGCGGCCATGGTGGCGAGCGAACACAACCTCGCTTTCTACCTCGACCTCGTACGCACTGCCCGCGAGCATATCGCGGCAGGTGACTTCGCCACCTGGAAAGATTCCGTGGTGCCCAGGTTAAGCGCCAGAATATGAAGAAGATAGATAAATACATATCGCGCAGGTTCATCGTCACTTTCTTCGTGGCGCTGCTCCTCATCATCTTCATAGTCATCATCTTCGACATTTCCGAGAAAATAGACGACTTCGTGCAGTACAAGGCTCCCCTCCATGCCATAATCTTCGATTATTACGTGAACTGGGTGCCGTACTTCATAAACATGTTCAGCCCCCTGTTCGTGTTCATCACAGTCATCTTCTTCACCTCCCGCATGGCCTCCAATTCCGAGATCATCGCCATATTGTCGGGCGGCATAAGTTACGGTCGCATGATGGTGCCCTACATCTGCACGGCCACCTTCATAGCGCTGCTCTCGTTGATGCTCAACCTCTACATCATCCCCGAGGCGAATTCTGGGCGGGTGTATTTCGAGATGCAGTATATCAAGGAGGCCCGCAACAAGTTCAGGCGGCGGGACATCCACTACCAGATAGCTCCCGGACAGTTCGTATATGTCGAAACTTTCAGTTCCTGGAACAACACGGCATACAAGTTCACCCTCGAGACGGTGGAGGAGAACCGCATCAAGAGCAAGCTCACGGCCGAGACTGCCGTCTGGGACAGTACCCTGGACGGCTGGCACCTGCGCAACTGGTTCATCCGCGACTATACCGGCGGCCTGGAAGACCGCGTCCGGAGCGGGGAGAAGAAAGATACCGTCATAGCGCTGAAGCTCACCGACTTCTACAACAATGAAAAGACGGTGGAAACCCTTCCCGGCAAGCAGTTGGACGAGCTTATCGAGGTTCAGAAGATGAGAGGGGACTCCAACGTCATGTACGCCCAGATAGAGAAGCATACACGATGGTCTATGCCGTTCTCGGCCATCATCCTCACGATCATCGGGGTGTCGCTTTCGTCGCGGAAGCGAAGGGGCGGCATCGGGTGGAATCTCGCGATAGGTATCGCACTTGCTTTCTCATATATCCTGTTCCAGCGCTTCTCGCAGATGTTCGTCTTCACCGGCACACTCCCGGCCGGGGTTGCGCTGTGGATGCCCAATGTGATATTCGCCATAATTGCGGCCGTGCTGTACGACAGGGCGAGACGATGAATATATGATTACTACAGAAGACCTTTATTCCTTGTATGCCGCCTGCGGTTACCGGGTAACTACCGACAGTCGCGCCGTTTGTGGCGGCGAGATATTCTTCGCCCTCAAAGGCGAGAATTTCGACGGCAATGCCTATGCCTCCAAAGCCATCGCTGCAGGCGCCTCCTGGGCCGTGGTCGAGGCTTCTTCCGGATGCCTGGACCTTCTGCCGCAGGATAAATTCATAAAGGTGGAAGACCCGTTCCGTACCCTGCAGGAACTCGCCATATATCACAGGCGCAAGCTCGATATCCCCGTAATCGGCCTTACCGGAACGAACGGCAAGACCACGACGAAGGAACTCATGGCCGCAGTCCTGAGGGAGAAGTTCGAAGTGACAGCCACCCAGGGGAACCTGAACAACGACATAGGCGTGCCGCTCAGTCTCCTTAAGATGACACCCGCCACCCAGGTCGCTGTCATCGAGATGGGGGCGTCCCATCCCGACGACATCGCCAAACTCGTGAAGGTGTCACAGCCTTCGTATGGACTCATCACGAATGTAGGCAAGGCCCATTTGCTGGGGTTCGGATCCTTTGAAGGCGTCAAGGCTGCGAAAGGGGAACTTTACAAGTGGCTGGGCAGCCATGAAGGTTCGGTGATATTCCTCAATCAGGACGACGCCGACCTGGTAGGCATGGCCCGTCGCGAACCATGTCATGTATTCGGTTACGGCCTTGGCTATCAGGGGGTTTCGTTGCTTCCTGCAACGGCGGCCGATCCTTTCCTTGGGCTGCGTCTTCCGGACGGGAACGAGGTCCATACCCGCCTGGTGGGGGCATATAACGCCACGAATGTCCTCGCCGCCCTTGCGGTGGGGGAGTATTTCGGCATACCGCGTGCCGCCGCCATAAAGGCGATCGAAGGCTATGTTCCCGCCAACCAGCGCTCCCAGATGCAGAAAACGGACACGAACACCCTGATCATCGATGCTTACAACGCCAATCCTTCTTCAATGGCAGTGGCCATCGGCAACCTCGAAGGCATGACCCACCGCTCCAAAGTGGCCCTTCTGGGCGAGATGCGCGAGCTTGGATCCGACTCCCTCGCTGAACACAAGGCCATTGTCCGCCGCCTGATGGGGTCGGGACTGAAGTTCTATCTCGTGGGTGAAGAATTCCGTAAAGCCATAGTGGATTGCGTTTCGGAAGGAAGTCTCACCGGTGTGCGGCTTGGGGTGGCGGCAGCCCTTCCGGAGGGCTTGAAGAATCCCATGAACGCACGCACTGAAGCAGGCCAGGCCATACCTGTGAACGCCTCCCTCCCTTCGTCCAGCCCGTTCAAGGGCTGGTTCCCCACTTCGGGCGACCTCGCCCTCGAACTCGGCAGGCATCCTGTCAAGGACAGCGTGATATTGGTGAAAGGTTCCCGCGGCATACAGATGGAAAAGGTACTCCCGGTATTATAATCCCGCCTGGTATTGGAGTTTGAGTTCCGAGCTTGCGGCGCGTCCGGTGCCGGGGTATCTTTGGATCGAGCCTTTCAGGTAAAGCGAATGCCGTATGCGCGTCCGTCGCAGTTTCACACCCATTAAGGCGGAAAGGCCCCAGCCCCTGCCGTAACAGGCAGGCACCGAAAATGAGCCGGGGAAGTCGCGTTCATAACAATAGATGCGGTCGTTCCAGCTCCCCGTTTTGAAATATGTCCCCCTTAGGAAAGCGGACAATTGGACCGCGGCGCTGTCGGAAGGGGTCTTGTACCCGCATTCTGCATAGGCCAGCCTCGCCCATGACTCCGACTTGAGCAGATGCAGGCGGCACGTGACCTGCATTCCGGCTGCGCGACCTGCCGTGGGAGCGTCGGGCGCCGCCTTGAGGTCGATGCGGATTTCATTCCTCCATTGAAAGGTTTCACCGGGCCTGTAACGGGAAGACAGTTTCAGGACCGGTGATACCGTGATACGGTTCAAGGCGAAGGAAGGTTCGGTCTGGAATATTCCCTTGAAAGATGATCCGCCCTTTGCAGGATGCCTGGCCGCGTCGAAGGTGAATCCGGTCCGTCCCAGCCGTGCACCCAGGGACAAGCCATTTTCATCGGCTACCTTGGAGGACGAGCGTACCGAGCCTGCGAAAGCGGAATGGTAATCTGCCGGATAATACCTTGCAAGGGCGGTTATCCTGGTCTGGTAGGCAGGGGCCCAGCTTGCTCCGCCCACGGCGGCGAACCTGGTCCTGAGTATAGTCATTCCGTTCTCCTGCAGGCGGCGCGAAGAGATGGCGCATTCTCCGAAAAAGGTGAGATGTCCCAGTCCGAGGGTTCCGTCCGCCGATAAGGTCGCGGCCTCGTCGCAGAAAGCCAGCAGGCCGAACTGCCCGCGCCTCCCGAGACGGCAAGCAGCAAGGATGGGCATTAGCCGGAAGGAATCATCTGCCGGGCGCAGCGCCGTAGCGGCCGAGAAGGTCCATCGGCTTTTGTCAACCACGGCGGCAACACCTCTCAGCGAGGGGTTGAAAGAGCCGGTGGGGGAGAATCCAGTCCCGTTCCTGTGGAAAGCGGATTCTGTGGGGAAACCGCTCATCGAGAATCCGCTCCACATGGCAAGGCCCTGTCCGAACCTGGCGTTGAAATCCCCGAGTATGATCTTTCCCCCTCCCTTTCCGTACAGTGCCGCGCTGAATGTGCCTGGCGGAAACCCGGGGGAAGCATAACTGTTGCGGGAGGACCAGTTGAATTCGGCCCTTTCCCCTGCTTCCAAATGGTACTTGGCCCCTACGGCAGCGGCCGTTCCGTCCTTATTCCTCACGCCTGTGCGCAGCATGATGGTCTGGTTTACCCGGCGGTCTTCCCGGGCGCCGGGCGGACGGGTGCTCTCGAACGAGACGAAGATCCCAAGGGCCTCCGCCACCTTGGCGTTGAATCCGTCCACCAGGCCCAACTCGAGGACTCCCAGAACGTCCCCGTTCCGGCGCCGGTAGTCTTCAAGGCTGGCCACCTGGTAAGCGCTCATCAGCCCGCTGGCGAGGATACGGCTCCTGGATGCGATGTTTATCCGCAGGGGATGTTCCGCGTAATGGCAGTAGCGTTCCATCTCGCTTTCGGACAGGTCTTCTTCCGAAGATGCTCCGGAAAGGACCAGGATTGCAGTCACAATATCGATAAGAATGCGTGTCATACCCCAAGTTAAGACCGGAAAACGACACTCATGGGAGTAAAAGTGAAATTTTTATGTTTCTTTCATCAAAATTATTCGTATCTTCGAAACTTCAAAAACAGCCCACATGGACAGGATCAAAATTCACGACAAGTATTTCAAGCCGCTTATCACCAACTCCCAGATCGAGGGCGTGATAGACAGCGTTGCCGATGAACTCAACGCCGACTTCGGCTCTTCCGGGGACATCCCCATGCTTCTCTGCGTCCTCAACGGCGCCATCATGTTCACGGCGGAACTCATGAAAAGGCTCACCTTCCCGCTGGAACTGGTCTCCATGAAACTCTCTTCCTACGCCGGCACCCAATCCACCGGAAAGGTCCTTGAAGTGATGGGGCTCACCGGCGATGTAGAAGGCCGCAGCGTTATAATCTGCGAAGACATAGTGGATACCGGCGGTACGATCATGGCCCTGAAGGAAATGCTTCTCGCCAAAGGTGCCAGGGAAGTGAAGATATGCACCATGCTCCTCAAGCCCGAGGTGTATGCGAAGCCTCTCAAGATAGATTATGTAGGCATGCGCATTCCCAACGACTTCATCGTCGGCTTCGGCCTCGACTACGACGAACTGGGGCGGAATCTCAAGGATATTTACGTATTGGACAAATGAAATATTACATCATCTTCGGGCCACCGGGAGCCGGAAAGGGCACCCAGGCCACTCCGCTTGCAGAGCGGTACAATCTGAAGCATATCTCTACAGGGGAACTCCTCCGCGGTGAAATAGCCGGGGGCACCGAACTCGGCAAGCAGGCGAAAGCCCTTATCGATGCCGGCAGCCTCGTGCCCGACAACATCGTGGAAGGCATGATAGCCCAGGTTTTCGGCAAGTATAAGGATGTGGACGGATTCCTTCTGGACGGATTCCCCCGCACCCTATCCCAGGCAATGGATCTCGACGAGATGCTCGAGTCGCGCGGCGAGGAGATTACGGGAGTCATCTCCCTCATGATCCCCGACGAGGTGGTGAAGGAGCGCATAGCCCACAGGGCCAAATGCGAGAACCGCGCCGACGATGCCCGTGAGGAGGTCGTCGCCAACCGCATCGACACTTACCACCGTCAGACCGAACCCCTCATCGACTATTATCGCGACAAGGGAAAATACCACGAGGTGGACTCACTCGGCACAATTGCCCAGGTGGGCGAGAATATCCGCAACCTGGTGGACAGCCTCGCTTAGTTCGGGAAGATATCAAAAAAGGCATCCGGGAAACGGATGCCTTTTTTGATTCATTTGTAGAGATATCCAACACAACCGTTCTCCGAGGGTGCTTTGAGCGCGAGGCTCCTGCCTCCTTTCACCCGGACCGGCTTGCCAAGGCTTGCTCCTGTGCGCGGATCGATCCATACCAGCATGTAAGCGCCCTTGTCGGATGAGAGGTCGAGCGAGCAGGAAGCTGACGTGGTAAACAGGATGTAACCCGTCCCGGCTTTACCCATAGCATGGCAATCGACGGCCGCGTCGTCCACGACAGGATCCATGAGGAGTGCATTGACGTAGAATTTTTCTGCGGTGACGGCGGCAGGTATCTGCGCCAGGGAAGAGCCCGCGATGAATGCTGTCCAGTCCGCTCCCGGAGTCCGGGAAGCATTGTACATGACCGCCTTGCCGGGGAATTTCTGCCTGTACTCCCGTACCGCGCGCCAGACGCATTCCGCATCGGTGGTTCCTACGTCCATAACTCTCGCATACTGCCTCGGGGCGAGGCTGACCCCGCCAACGGGGGCGTAAACGTCCCCGTCGGTACGGTAGTACCATTGACGGATGTCGATCACATCCACGGCTTTGTTGTAGTGCGGGTCGGCAAGGACCGCATCCATCACATCCTTTGTGGCGTTGAGCGCCACCAGTACGTCGTTCCCTGTATCCTTTTCCCAGTCCATGACGGTCTGCAGCCAGAATTCCATGAAATCCAGCGGACCTGTGTATTCCACGCCGATATGGTTCAGCACGTTGGAGCGTCCGGCGACCTCGTCGAGGTTCTTGCGTATGTACCTGCGGTGGTAGCGGACCAGTTTCTCGTTGGAGAGGTCATAGAACTGCGATGCCATGAACACCCGTTTGTCGCCCTGCATGTATGTGGGCTCCGGAAGTCCAAGGTCGTTGATGTTGTTGGCGCTGCGCCAGGGGTAGTCCACCCAGTGGGCACCCTCTTCTATGATGTTGTGCTGCAGATAATGCTCGTGTACCAGCACTATACCGGTTTCTTCGGCGATTTCCGCGAAACGGTGCACGCGGCTCCAGTACCATGGATTCCAGCGGTCCAGGTCGTAACGGGACAGGCGGTCGTTCGCCTCGCCCTTGCCGCTGCGCGAATAGGGCTGTTCGTAGAATGGTGCCCAAACGTCGGCATCGGCGCGCATCATGCGGCCATGGTCGTCGCGGCGGCGTTCGTACCAGAGGGCGGGGAAGTGGTACAGTGCAGCGGTGCCGTCCTTCTTCATTATGAAGGCCACCGAGTCGAGGTTGTCGGTGAATCCGGTCCCTTCACGGCCGGGAACGAACCTTGACAGATGTACCCCGGCGCTGTTCACCTGCGACGGGCGGAGGTTACCCCTCCAAAGGGCGGTGCGCCTGTTCCCTCCTGCGAGATAATTCCCGTCCACGGCGATGCGTCCGCCTTCGACGGTCATCATGTGGAGCTTTTTCTTTACCTGGGCTACGGGAAGGTATGCAGGTGCTTTTGTGAATTGCAGGGGTCGTGGCGCAAGGGGATAGCGGACGACAAGGGTGTCGATCCATCTTTCCATGGTCCATGCGGGCTCCAGGGCACGTTCGCTCTGGCGGGCGGCGAAGGCCGCGTCCGTCTGTGAGAAATCCGGGTTGTACTTGATGACTTTGTCGATCTCATCCTTCGGGGCTGAACCTTTGCGCTGCGCAAGCTGGGTGAAGTAGAAATACTCGGGATGGGTTACTTTGTGCTGGGCGTGGGAGCCGAAGCCGTAACCCTGTCCGCGCGAGCCGTATGCCCAGTTGTGCGCTCCCGGGGGGTCGTCCAGGTGGATCTGGGGCGCCCTGCACTGCCAGCAGAGGGAGTTGGCGCTGCTCCATCCTCCTCCTTGGAGATCGAGGTCGAGATAAGCGAACTTGATGGGGTCGTTCTCGACGGTCACCCGGTCGAAGAGGGTGCCGCACGACCATCCTCCGAGGGCTCCGCTGAAACCGTGGGTACGGGCTGCATAGCATTGCAGGAAGGCATTGGGCCCTGCGGTGTTCGGCCCTACGGCGAAGTCGTGGTATCCCTCCTCGCTATAGCAGCGGTTGAAGAGGGTCTGCTGCCCGCCGGTCTGGAAGGCAATGCGCCTGTATCCGCCGATTTCGCCCACAGGTTCCAAGCATTTGCATTCCTCGACGGTGATACGGGATGCCCCTGGAAGCAGATAAACCGCTGAACTGACGAAATGCTTTACTGTGACCCTGCGCACCCAGCAGTCGGAAGCGTCGTCGATGGTGACCGCCATCCAGCGGTGGTTCTCGTCCTTGGCATGGGAAGGGTCGAAGGACGACTCGAGGGTGAGGTTCTCTATGGCGACATGGTCTATCCGGCCGGTCTGGGTATAAGCGCGGACGTATCCTCCGCCATATCGGGCATCGAAGGATTGGGGGAGGGGGACATCCGTCGTTATGCCGCTTTCATCGGCGCTGACGACGGTCCTGTCGAAGTTGAGGTCGAAGTCTCCCGGAGTCCACGCCGGCATGTTGTAGTCGGCAAAGAGTCCTATGCGGTCGGCTCCCAGCAATTCTATCCATTCCCGGGTGGACGGACGGGTGATCCGGACCTTGTCCCCGGCCTTGATGCCGTGTCCTGCCCCGAGCGGGATCCTGGAGGCGTTGACAGGCAGATAATCGCATTCCATGGCTGCTTCGGGTCCATAGGAGCGCTGTTCCTTTCCCGAAATCTTTATCAAAGTCTCCCTTCCTTCGCCTTCGCCGAAGAGTATGGTCTCCGGGCCTTCACCGCGAAGTACGACACCGCTGCAGGAAATCCTGAGCGAGCCTTGCAGGCTGTATTTTCCGGCAGGAAGGAATATTACGGCGCGGAAACCGCCTTCCCGGACCGGCAATGTGCAAACATGGTCCACCAGGGCCTGGAGCCTCCCGGTACAGTCCCCTCCGGGGTTGTCGAAACGGAAGACAGGTATGTCGGCCCTCGTGAACAGGTCGGGAAGCGGCTCTTCCCCTGCCATGTATCCGCAGAAAGAGAAGTCGGGTACCCGGTCCCCGTCCGGGTATGCAGCGATATCGATCGCGGTATCGCAGATGGTGAGAGGGTCGAAACGTCCGCCATACGGCGTATGGGCCTGTGATGGTGCCACAGCCATGAGGCCTGCGGCGGCTATGGCAAAGAAGTTTTTTCTCATCTCGAAAGAGTTTACGGTTCAATTAGTAAATATACGACTCTTTGCGGATTTCCAAATACTGCCTGGTAAAGAATACACCTTGGTTGCAAAAAATATGATTACCTTTGCGTTCATTATGGCAATACAGAAAAAGGACGTCAAAAAGGAAATATTCTCCTACCTCCTGGTCATTTTGGGCAGCGCGCTGTTCGCCGTAGGCGATGTCATGTTCGTCAACCCCTATCATCTGGCTCCCGGTGGAACGTATGGCCTATCGAACGTACTCAATACGGTATGGCCGTGGCGTATTTCCTACTACGCGATCTGCATGGACATCCCGCTCCTGCTCATAGGCACATGGATCCTGGGACCTAGGTTCGGCATCAAGACGGTGCTGTCCACCATCCTCATCTTCTTCTTCACATGGCTGCTGGAGACGGTATGGGGGTATGATCCGGTCGTATTCATAGGGCAGGTAGCCGACGGGCGTCCGGCCGACCTCACCTCCTGGATGGACATTCCGCATGGGGGAGGCTGGTTCATGCCCGATTTCGTGGTGAATACGCTTTTGGCAGGCATCATCTACGGACTTGCCATTGGACTCATCTTCAAGGGAGGTGCCACCAGCGGAGGAAGCGACATCATCAGCATGATACTCCACAAATATACCAAGATAAGCCTCGGCACCCTCGTCATGATAGTGGACGGCTGCATAACCCTCAGCACCCTCATAGCATTCAAGCAGATACGCCTTCCCATCTATTCCATCCTCATCATCGTGATCGAAAGCTACATGATAGACCTGATCGTGGACGGCCTGCGCACGGACAAGACGGTATTCATAGTTACCGACCGGTACGAAGCCATACGCGAATTCATCCTCAACGACCTCCACAGGGGCGGCACGATGATACTCGGACAGGGGCTGTATCAGGGCAAGGGGCGCCACATGATTTACTGCAACCTCAGCCGCGCCGACTTCGTCAAGCTCAAGGGCAACCTTCGCCTGCTGGATCCCGGCGCCTTCGTCAATGTCGTGAACAGCAGTGAAATCATGGGACAAGGTTTCAGGAGCATACCGGAAGAATAGGCCGTGACGCAGGGAATCCCTTGAAGGGATAAGTTCCTGTCCCTGAAAAAAAACTATATTTGCAAACCATGCAGGACAGCAACTTCATAGACTACGTACGCGTCCACTGCGCCTCCGGACACGGAGGGGCCGGGAGTTCGCATCTTTACCACGCCAAATATATGTACAAGGGTGGTCCCGACGGCGGTAACGGCGGGAGGGGCGGCAGCATCATCCTAAGGGCGAATCCCCAGTTCTGGACGCTCATACACCTGAAATACCGCAAGAACATCATAGCCGAGAACGGTCAGCCGGGTGCCGGCGGTCTCCAGACCGGTAAAAGCGGTCAGGACATCATCCTGGACGTTCCGCTTGGAACAGTGGTCAAGAGACTGGTGCCGGTGGATGATGGCTGGGAAGATCCTGTTCAGGATGAGAAGACCCCCAGGCCGGCGCGGCAGACTGTCGAGTTCTGGAAAGAAAAGAATACCCAGCTGGAAGAAGAAGTCGAGTATGTGGAAGAAGATGATGAACCTGTCGGACTCCCTTCCGCCAGGGAATATGAAGAGGAACAGCTCTTCGAACTGGTGGATCCCGGGCAGGAGTACGTACTCTGCAAGGGAGGTCGCGGCGGCCTGGGCAACAACAATTTCAAGACGGCCACCAACCAGACGCCACGTTATGCCCAGCCGGGTGAACCCGGCGAGGAAGGCTGGTTCGTGCTGGAACTCAAACTCCTGGCCGACGTCGGACTCGTAGGTTTCCCCAACGCCGGGAAATCCACCCTTCTTGCAACCATCACCAGCGCTAAACCCAAGATCGCCAATTATGCATTCACCACCCTGGAACCGAACCTCGGCATAGTCAAGTACTACGACGGGAAGTCCTTCGTAATCGCGGATATTCCCGGCATCATAGAAGGTGCGCACGAGGGACGCGGCATTGGGATCAGATTCCTCAGGCACATCGAGCGCAACTCCGTGCTGTTGTTCATGGTCTCCGCCGAGGAAGATGACATCGCCGGGGGTTACATGACCCTTCTCAACGAACTGAAGGAATACAACCCGGAGCTCCTTGCGAAGGACAGGGTCCTGGCTGTTACGAAGAGCGACCTTCTCGACAAGGAACTGGAAGCGGAACTCGAGCCCTCCCTCCCCAAGGATATCCCCCACGTATTCATCTCCTGCTTCAGCCGGGAGGGGCTCAAGGAACTTACCGACATGCTATGGAAGGCACTGCAGCAGTAACCCTCGGACTCGAGGCCCTGGACAAGGAACTGACACTGGCGATCAATTCCTTGCATACCGGTTTCACGGACAGTGTTTGGTTGCTTTTCTCGGACAGGCAGGTATGGTATCTGCTGTATCTGGCCCTGGCACTGTTGCTGTTCCTCAGGATGGATTGGAAAAAGGCGGTCGTGGTCCTTGTATCGGTCGTCCTGACCGTGGTTGCCTGCGACCAGTTCGCTGGTCTCATAAAGGAAATGGCCGGACGGCTGCGCCCCTGCTGGGACGCCTACATGGTCGGGAACGGCCTGCACCGTCTGGAATGGAGGGGGAGTCCATACGGCTTCTTCAGCGCCCATGCGGCCAACAGTTTCGGAGTGGCGGCGTCGCTGGTACAGGGGTTCAGGTCCGGGGATAAGTCGCGGAGTTACCGGGGCATGGCCTGGCTTATGTACCCATGGGCATTCCTCGTAAGTATCAGCCGCATCTTCGTCGGTAAGCATTTCCTCGGGGACGTCCTCGTAGGGGCTGCCGTCGGGCTGGTTTTCGGCCTCCTTGCGGCCAGACTTGCCCGCTGGATTATTAACAAATATTCATTATCTTTGTAAGTTGGAGCTAAAAGCTCCGGAACTACAATGGGAAAGATAATCGCAATAGCCAACCAAAAGGGCGGAGTGGGCAAAACCACCACCGCCATAAACCTTTCCGCGTCACTTGCGGTGCTGGAAAAGAAGGTCCTGGTGATAGATGCCGACCCTCAGGCGAATACCACCAGCGGCCTCAATTTTTCGCCCGACAGCGATGAGAAGCGCACCATATACGAAGTGATGATAGGGCGCATCGGTATCGAAGACGCGCTCATCCAGACGGAAATAGCCAATCTTCACATGGTCCCGTCCCACATCAATCTGGTTGGAGCGGAAATCGAGATGCTGGATGTTCCCGAAAGGGAGTCGGTCCTGCGCAAGGCTCTCGATCCCATAAAGGACGGTTACGATTACATCATAATCGATTGTTCCCCTTCGCTCGGCCTCATCACCGTGAACTGCCTTACGGCGGCCGATTCCGTCATCATTCCCGTCCAGCCCGAGTTCTTCGCCCTGGAAGGTCTCGGAAAACTCCTCCAGACCATACGTCTGGTGCAGGGAGGGGTTAATCCACTCCTGACGATCGAAGGTTTCCTCGTCACCATGTTCGACGGCCGCACGAAGGTGCATGCCCAGGTAGTCGGGGAGTTGCGCGAACATTTCAAGGAGATGGTATTCCGCACCATCATACAACGGAACATCCGCCTGAGCGAGGCCCCGTCCCACGGCAAGCCCATAATCCTCTATGACATAATGAGTACCGGGGCAA
Organism: uncultured Bacteroidales bacterium; assembly: GCA_905236955.1. Taxonomy (GTDB): domain Bacteria; phylum Bacteroidota; class Bacteroidia; order Bacteroidales; family UBA932; genus Cryptobacteroides. The sequence goes on along the minus strand of CAJOQW010000004.1, from coordinate 5,508 downwards.
ACAATTATCTGAACCTGGCAAAGGAACTTCTGGAAAAGAATGGCGAATAAGATTCAACACGGTCTGGGCAAGGGGCTCAGTGCCCTCCTCGGGGAGGAAGCCGACCAGATACGGAAGCCCGTCGGCTATGTGAACAAGCAGATTGCAGGGGACAAGCCCCGGCAGAATACTTCCGATGTGCTGCGCATTCCGGTGGACATGGTCGAGGCCAATCCCTTCCAGCCCCGTACATCCTTCGACCAGGAAGCGATGGAAGAGCTTGCCGCCAGCATCAAGACCCTCGGTCTCATCCAGCCCATCACCGTACGCAAGGTTTCGGAAAACCGCTACCAGATTATCAGCGGCGAGCGCAGGTTCAAGGCGTGCCGCATGGCAGGGATGGGCATGATCCCGGCCTATGTCCGTGAGACCGACGACCAGGGGATGCTCGAAATGGCCCTGGTAGAGAACATCCAGCGCGAGAATCTCGACCCGATCGAGACGGCCCTCAGCTATAAGCGTCTCATCGAAGAATGCTCTCTCACCCAGGATACGATGGCGGACCGTGTGGGGAAGAAACGCAGTTCTGTGGCTAACACCCTGCGTCTGCTCAAACTTCCCGTGAAAGTCCAGCATGACATCAAGGTCGGCCTCATCAGCGTCGGACATGCCAAGGTCCTCTTGGGCACGGACAATCCCGAGCTCCAGCAGCAGCTTTGCGACGCCGTTGTCAGGGATGGTCTCAGCGTGAGGGAACTGGAAGACCTCCTGAAGAAGTATCTCCGTGCGGGAAAGCCCAGGGCCCCGCGGGTCCAGAAGGAACTTCCAGCCGAATATACCGCCTTGCTGGGTCATATCGGCAAGTTCTTTGCAGATGACATCTCCCTGAGGAGGAACGCCGCCGGAAAGGGTACCATGACTATCCGTTTCGGTTCGGACGAAGAGGTCCGCAAGTTCCTGGAGGCCCTGGAAGACGCCGGAATCTGATGAAGAAAGTCCTGTGCATATCGATCCTGCTGCTGTTTGCTTCCGCATTCGGCGGCAAGGTGCATGCGCAGTTCAAGGAGGATGCTTTCCAACAACAGTACAACAGCGATCCTTCAACTGACAAAGACTCCACAGACGTCCTTTTCACCTTCAAGGACTATTTCGGCGGACTTGCCCACAAGCACGACATCAAGATAGGGGTGATGGCCGCGGGCTCCGCGGTATTCCTTGGCGGCTGCCAGATATACAACCGCGACTATTGGAAACTGCCCCTGGTCTATGCCGGCATAGGCGGCGGAGTTGCCGCGGGTCTCATCTACAACCGGCAGGGGAGGAGCGACATCGCCAAGTGGTGTTTCATTGGGGCCGGAGCCGCGTATTGGGCGACGATGATGGACGGGGTGATCGGCTTCGACGATGATGGCCGTTATCCGCATCCCGGCAAGGCAACCCTCTATTCCATCCTTGTCCCCGGTCTGGGCCAGGTGTACAACGGGGAAGCGTGGAAGGTGCCCCTTTATTGGGGGATCATGCTCGGCGGGGTGCATTACTACATGCTCAACAAGACCAACTACACCCGTTTCCGCAACATCTACCTTGAAGCTACGGACACGGAGGTGAAGTATACAGGCCCGGTTTCCGCCGAGACTGCGCTGTATTACCGCAATGTATATCGTCGGTACCGCGACTACTCCGTGCTGACCATTTTCGCCGGATACCTGCTGCAGGTCATCGACGCCAACGTGTTCTCGTACATGCATGACTTCGAGATCACGGACGAAATCACTATGAACATCGCTCCCTCGGTCACCCCTGTCTATGCACAGGCTCCCGCCCTCGGGCTGCATTTAGGCTTTTCCTTTTAGATGAAGAAGATACTCACAGTACTTGCGGCAATCCTCGTCATGATCCCTTGCTGGGCCCAGAAAAGGCTGTCCAAGAACGAACGCATAAAACTCCAGGCGGCCGAGATATCCCGCCTGCAGGGTTCGCTTGACTCCCTGATGTTCCTTGTGGACAGTCTGCGGGAACTCAATTTCCTGGAAGACACCATAGCCATCCTGGAGCGGGCGGAAAGGGCGGATACCCTTGTCGAACGCAATATCGAGCTTGCCGACAGTCTCATGGGGGAATGGTACAGGATCCGCAACCTGCGCGACTACGAACAGGCTAAGCGCTACAACATGGACTCGGTGCGTTTCTCGTCCGATGTCCCCGACGCGGAACTCAGGCGGCGCCTGGAGGCGATGAACTCCTATATCACCCTGCCGTTCAACGAGACCGTGAAGAACTATATGGTGCTCTATTCCGAGAAGATGCCGACGAATCTTTCGGTCCTTTTGGGAAGGAGCCGTTATTATTTCCCCATCTTCGAAGAGATTTTCGCCAGGTACGACCTTCCGCTCGAACTCAAGTACATGGCGGTCATAGAATCCAACTTCAATCCCGTTGCCCGGTCCCGCGCCGGAGCAATGGGAATGTGGCAGTTCATGTACAACACAGCCAGGGGTTACGGCCTCAAGATCAATTCCTTCGTGGACGAGCGCCTCGATGTCGAAAAGGCGGCCGATGCGGCCGCAAGGTATCTCCGTGACGCCTATCGCGTATTCGGGGACTGGAACCTGGCCATCAGCTCGTACAATTGCGGGGCCGGAAACGTCCAGAAGGCCATCCGCAGGGCCGGCAGCACCAAGTTCTGGGACATTTACGACTATCTCCCGAGGGAGACCCGAGGATATGTTCCGGCTTTTGTCGGCGCCATGTACGCCTTCACTTACCATAACGAGTACGGGGTGACCCCGGCCGATGTCGGCATGCCGGCTGTCTGCGATACTTTCCACATCTCGCGCAATCTCCATTTCCGCCAGATATCGGAAACCGTCGGCATCCCTATCGAAATGCTCCGCCAGCTCAATCCCCAGTACACCCACGAGGTCATCCCCGGCAACGAGGAAGTGTGCATCCTGCAGATCCCCTTCTCGTGGTCGGGTGAATTCATGAGCGTCCCGCGCGACACCCTCTACAACCACAAGTCCGGCGAGCTGCTGAACCCCCAGGTCCTCAACAACATGAAGACGTCAGGGGCCGAGACAAGGGTGGCCTACCGGGTGCGGAGCGGCGATTATCTCGGCCGCATCGCGCAGCGCAACCATGTCACCGTAAGCCAGCTGAAGAGATGGAACCACCTGCGCAGCGACAACTTGCGTGTTGGACAGGTGCTCTATATCTACAGGCGCGGGGCGGCTCCTTCCGTCCCGTCAGGCAGCACGCCAGCGGCGTCAAAGCCAACCCCCGCCAAGTCCCCGGCTTCAACCGCCTCATCCGCTTCCACCAAACCGGCAGGCTCCGGAGAATATACCGTTTACACGGTGCAAAGCGGTGACACCCTCTATGACATAGCCAAGAAATTCCCTGGTGTGAGTGCTCGTAACATCATGGATTTCAACGGTATGTCCTCCAGTAAGATACATGTCGGAAAAAAGATCAAAATCCCCAAATTATGATAGAATACCGCAATCTGACAGCCGAAGAGATCAACCGCCTCAAGAACCAAGCCTGCTACGCCGAGGATTGGGGCGCAATCATGGTCGCTGACGGTTTCGATGCCGCATATGTAGTATCCACCCGCTTTTCGGGCAAGGTGCGCATAGGCGGTTTCAGGAAGTCCTTCAACCTCGCAGGGGGGATGGAAAAGCACAGTGGCCTTTATCACACCACCCTGCACAACGTGGAGATAGGGAACGACTGCTGCATAGAGAATGTCAAGAATTACATAGCCAATTACCGCATTGGTGACGGATGCTTCATAGAGAACGTGGACATCATCCTCACGGACGGGCCGACCACTTTCGGCAATGGGGTGGAAGCCGCGGTGATGAATGAGACCGGCGGCCGTGAGGTGATGTTTTACGACCACCTGTCGGCCCAGCAGGCTTATGTGATGGCGCTTTACCGCCATCGTGCCGAAGCGATAGGCAAGCTGCGCAGTATGATCCTCGACTATACCGATTCGGTTCGTTCTGACACCGGTGTGATAGGCGACGATGTCACCATCGTAGACGCGGGTTACATCAAGAACGTGAGGATAGGCTCCTGCGCCAAGATAGAAGGCTGCTCCCGTCTTAAGAATGGCAGCATCAATTCGAACAAATACGCTCCCGTACATATAGGAGTGGGTGTGATAGGGGACGATTTCGTCATATGCAGCGGGTCCAGCCTCGAGGACGGGGTCACATTCTCCCGTTGTTTCATAGGGCAGTGCGTGAAGCTGGGGCACGGTTATTCCGCCACCGATTCGCTGTTTTTCAGCAATTGCCAGGGAGAGAACGGTGAGGCCTGTGCGATTTTCGCCGGTCCTTTCACCGTCACCCATCACAAAAGCACCCTGCTGATTGCGGGCATGTTCTCTTTCATGAATGCCGGCTCGGGCAGCAACCAGAGCAACCACATGTACAAACTCGGGCCGATCCATCAGGGCATAATGGAGCGCGGGGCAAAGACGGCGTCCGATTCTTATATATTGTGGCCCGCGAAGGTAGGGGCCTTCTCCCTGGTCATGGGCCGTCATGTGAGCCATCAGGACACCAGCAACCTGCCTTTCTCATATCTCATCGAGGACAAGGGCCGCACATTCATCGTCCCCGGAGCCAACCTGCACAGCGTCGGCACCGTCCGCGATGCCAAGAAATGGCCCAAGCGCGACTCACGCAAGGATCCTGACAAGCCGGATTGCATAAACTACAATCTGCTCAGCCCCTATACCATCTCAAAGATGATCAAGGGTATAGGCATCCTGAATGAACTGAAGCTGATTTCAGGCGAGAATTCCGATTCCTATACTTTCCAGAGCGGATACATCAAGCGTTCCTCACTCGAGAAAGGGCTGCATCTTTACGGGCTCGCCCTGGACAAGTTCCTGGGCAACTCGCTGATTTCCCGGCTTCAGAAGAAGGAGCCCAACAGCGTCGCGGAAATGAATGCCGCACTCATTCCCGATTCCAGTATCGGCGAGGGCGACTGGGTGGATATCGCCGGCCTCATCGCCCCCAAGACCGAGATCGACAAGGCCCTTGACGACATAGAGAACGGAACCCTTGGCGACGTCTATTCCATAAATGCCCGTTTCCAGGAGATTCACTCCAATTATTATGATTATGAGTGGACCTGGGCATACGGAGTCTTCAAGAGCTGGTACGGGATCGATCTTTCCACGGCAAGACCCGAAAGCCTCATGAGTATCGTCCGCCGTTGGAACGAATCCGTGGTATCCCTCGATGAGATACTCATCCAGGACGCCCATAAGGAGTTCTCGCTCAGTATGATGACCTCGTTCGGGGCGGACGGTGACGCAGCCGACCGTCAGGCCGACTTCGAACAGGTGAGGGGAGCCTCCTTCGAGAACGACCCGTTCGTCCAAAGCATCCGTGAACACATTGTGGCCAAGTCCGCCCTTTGCGAGCAGGCCATCTCGATGTTGGACGGTATCGGTTTAACCGGTAGAAACCAGATATAAAGATTCTTATCCGCTGCGGTACTCCGTCG
>CAJOQW010000003.1 GCA_905236955.1 uncultured Bacteroidales bacterium | reverse complement strand
GGAGGTCTGGTCGGAGCCCAGGTCCACCTTCACCCCTTCATCCGCAAGCCTCTCCCAGAGATCCACCACATTGCCGACGTAGGCAAGGGAGACCGTCTCCTTTTCCGCCACTGCCTTGCGGATACGGGCCATGAGTCCGTCCAGGTCGTGATGGAGTTCGTCCACCCAGCCCTGGCCGTAGCGCTTGCGGGCCGCATCCGGGTTGATTTCGGCGGTGACGCTGACGACTCCCGCGATGTTTCCGGCCTTGGGCTGGGCTCCGGACATGCCGCCGAGCCCGGCGGTGACGAAGAGCATCCCGTGACGCTCTTCCTCCGTGCCTTTGAGGCCCCTCTTCCACAACTGCCTGCGGGCGGCGTTCATGACTGTGATGGTGGTGCCGTGGACTATGCCCTGAGGGCCGATATACATCCAGCTGCCGGCTGTCATCTGGCCGTACTGGCTGACACCCAAGGCGTTGAAACGTTCCCAGTCGTCCTGGCTGGAATAATTGGGTATGACCATACCGTTGGTGATGACGACCCGGGGGGCGTCCCTGTGACTCGGGAAAAGTCCCATGGGGAGGCCGCTGTACATGGCCAGGGTCTGCTCCCCGGTCATGTTGGCCAGGTACTGCATGGTGAGCCGGTACTGGGCCCAGTTCTGGAAACATGCGCCGTTGCCCCCGTAGATGATGAGTTCGTGGGGATGCTGTGCGACACGCTCGTCCAGGTTGTTCTGGATCATGGCCATCATGGCCGCTGCCTGACGGCACTTGCAGGGGTACTCGTCAATCGGACGTGCATAGATCTTGTACGAAGGCCGGTAGCGGTACATGTAGATGCGGCCATAATCCCTGAGTTCCTGCGCGAATTCCGGCACCAGGCTTGCGTGGAGATTCTCCGGGAAATAACGGAGGGCATTCCTGAGGGCGAGTTCCTTTTCGGCCGGCGTGAGGATGTCCTTCCGCCTGGGTGCGTGGTTGATGGCAGTATCATAGGGTTTAGGCTCCGGCAGGCAGTCCTGGGGGATGCCTGCCAGTATTTCTTCCTTGAATGTCATATGCGGTTAAAGTTTTGTCAGTCCAAGTATTTCTGTCTCAAGCTCCTCTGCCTTTTTCGCAAGGGCCTCGCCTTCGCTGACGAGGCGTTCCGCCGCGGCCGTGTCGGCAAGTCCGGCGGCGTTGATCTTCACGTTGAGCAGCGCTCCCCTGACGGCCGCCCTTGCGGCAAGTGCCCCCACCCCTGCGTCGGAGGCCGAGTTGGGGTTGCCGTCCGCGGCCATGGCCCTGGCTATGGGGAACACTTCCATGGCGGTCTTCATGGTTTCGAGGGGAACTTCGGCGGCATGAAGGGTCGCGGCCTCGATGGCCCTGGCCCTTTCTTCCTTCTCTTCCGGAGTGCCCTTCGGAAGCCCCATGGCCGCCATTATGCCATTGAAGGAACGGGTGTCTTCATCTACCAGTTCCAACATCCGCGAGAGCACCCTCTGGCCCTTGTCCGCCCAGAGGGAGAATTCCTCCCAACGCTCATCCCAGCCGCGCTTGCCGGCCGAAAGGTTCGCCACCATCGTGGCCAGGGCGGCTCCGAACGCTCCCATCACTGCGCTTACACTGCCTCCCCCGGGAGCCGGTGACTCCGAAGCGGTCTCTTCGGCGAAACCTTTGACGCTCATGCGTATGAGCCTTTCCCTTGCGGCAGCTTCGGCCTCGTCTTCCATAAGATATTCGATCACTTTCTTCCTGGGATCGAACGGACAGAGGTCCCCGAGGCCCATGCTCTTGACCGCTATCTTGATTATTTCGCTTTCTGAGACCCCTACGCTGCGACCCTGCTTGGCCAGATAATACCGGCCGGCATCGACGAGCACGCTCTTGGGTACCAGGCCTACGATTTCCGCGCCCGTGACCCTGAGGCCGCGGGCCTGGGCCTTGGCGGAAACCTCGTCGAAGGCTACGTGCAGCGGGGTGGCGCTTATGTCGGTGATGTTCATGCTCACCTGGGCTATGCCGTATTCATCTATGTACCAGCCGATAGCCTTGGTCCCCTTGAGGGTGCCGGGAATCCATAGCTGGTTGCCGTCGGCATCTTTCAGGAGCTTGCCTGTAAGGGAACCTCCCTCGCGGGCTTTGCGGCCTTTTTCGCGGACATCGAAAGCCACCGAGGACGCCTTCCTTGTGGAAGTGGTATTAAGGTTGAAATTCACGGCCACGAGGAAATTCCTGGCGCCGACATTGCTGGCGCCGCTGCGTGCTATTACCTCCCACTGGGCTTTTTCCTTCTCCGTCCTCATGGCGGGATCGGCATGGAAGCTTTCCGGGCCGAAGTCGGGCGTGTCGGCACCAGCCAGCTTTTCGGGAAGGGCTTCATACTCGCCAGCCCTGCAGGATGCCAGGTTTCGGTGTTCCGGCCTTGACGCCGACGCCTCGTAACAGTAACAGGGGATGCCAAGTTCTTCCCACATCCTCCGGGCCACTCCGCGGGCGAGCACGGCGCATTCCTCCAGCGTTATGCCCGATACTGGCACTAGCGGAAGGACATCCGTGGCTCCGGAACGGGGGTGCGCGCCGTGGTGCCGGGTCATGTCGATGAGCTCCTGAGCCTTCTTCGCTCCCTGGAAGGCCGCCTCGCAGACGGCGTCTGGACTGCCGATGAAGGTGACCACCGTCCGGTTGGTGGCTTCGCCGGGGTCCACGTTCAACACCTTGACCCTTTCGCCCGAAGCTGATCCAGCCCCCGCGATGGCCTTGACTATATTGTCGATAACCGATTTGTCACGTCCCTCGCTGAAATTGGGGACGCATTCTACGAGTTGTTTCGCCATTGTTGCGGTATTGTTAATGTTCTTAATTATCCGGGTTCCCAAAGTTACAAAATAATACCGTTCAATGCACCACCCTTCCTAAAATGTAATTCTCTTTCTTATCAGGGAGATCCCCTCGCGAATGGGCAGCATCACCGTTTCCACCCGCCGGTCCGACGCCACGAAGTCGTTGAATGCCGCAAGGCCGGAGGTCTGGGCGTCCGAAGGCCTGGGCTCAGAGTACACCTTCCCGCCCTGAAGGACGTCGTCCGCCACGATCAGGCCTCCCGGCCTCAGATGCGGCATGACGAGCTTGTAATAGTCGAGGTATTCCCTTTTGTTGGCGTCGATGTACACCAGGTCGTAATCTTCCCGCTCCCCGGGCAGGTTGGCGAGGAATTCACGGGCATCGCCGATGTGAAGGCTTATGCGGTCCGCCACCCCGGCCCTGTCCCAGCCTTCGCGGACAAGGTCTTCCAGTTCATCGTTGAGTTCAAGGGTATCGATGCGCCCGCCTTCGGGAAGGCCCAGCGCCATGCAGGCGGCCGAATAGCCGGTGAACGTGCCTATCTCCAGCACCCTGCGGGCGCAGCTGAGTTCCACCAGCATACGCAGCAAACGGCCCTGGATGGGACCGGAAAGCATCTGGGGATAATTGGTGTGGATGTTGGTGCGAGCCTCGATCCATTCCAGTGCCGGCTCCGGCGCCGTGGCATGGGCGTGAAGGTATTTGTCGAGCAGGCTCTCCATCGGCTACATCCTGCCGCGCTTGAACCCGTAGAGGACATGCGTGTCGGTGGAGATGAGCATGCGGTAATAATGCTTTGCAGGGCCGTCTTCGGAAGGCCATATCATAACCGGGACGACGGTGTCGGGAGCGGCTTCGAGGAAGAGCCTCCTGCCTTCGGCCTCGTCCCTGCAGACCGTCTTGCCGCGGGTGGAACCGCGCCGGATGCCCTTGAGGCCCAGGTAGGCCGTCTTCTCCGATACCAGCGCCTTCTGGACGTACTCCTGCACTATGTCGATGAATGCCGGCAGGAAGATCAGTTCGTCGGAAGACGGGGTGCCGGCGGCGGAGATAGGCAGGCTCACCACTTCGAGAGCGGTCTTCAAGGGGTCGGTGCCGCTTTCAGGACCACCTTTCGTAAGGAGCATGTAGGTAAACTCGTCGTCGGATGCGAAATGTATGAAATAATACAGGCCCGCGGATTTCTGCCTGTTGTATTCATCGATGTCGCAGAACTCGTACGGAGAGATGCGCCAGCGGCTCGTGAACTCTTCCTTGAGGAGGGCGTCGAGCACAGTCTGCCCGGTGAGCACCACCTTGGTGGTCTTGGTAGGGAAATCGGCCATGCGGGCGCTCTTGGTATATACCCTGCCCTGGCCTGCCGAAAGAAGTGGCAGGGAGAGCAGCAGCAGGGCCATGAAATATTTGTGGAATGCGGTTTTCATCACGGCAAAGTTAAGAATTTATGATTAAATTTGTAGGCTTATGAGTGATTATATAGTATCCGCCAGGAAGTACCGTCCCGACTCGTTCGAAGCCCTCATCGGGCAGGACAATATAGCCAGAACCCTCAAGAACTCCATACAGAGGGGGCAGCTGGCCCATGCATACCTGTTCTGCGGTCCGCGCGGGGTGGGAAAGACCAGCACCGCGCGCATCTTCGCCAAAACCATAAACTGCTCGAGCCCGGGCCCCGACCTCGAACCATGCGGTTCCTGCGAATCCTGCCTCTCTTTCCAGGAAGGTCGTTCCTACTGCATCCACGAGCTCGACGCCGCATCGAACAACAGCGTCGACGACATCCGCGGCCTGCTGGAACAAGTGCAGATACCACCACAGGTCGGCCGGTACAGCGTTTACATCATAGACGAGGTGCACATGCTCAGCGCCCAGGCTTTCAACGCTTTCCTCAAGACCCTGGAAGAACCCCCGGCACACGCCATCTTCATCCTCTGCACCACCGAGAAACACAAGATACTCCCCACCATCCTGTCCCGCTGCCAGACATACGATTTCAACCGTATCACCATCCCGGACATGATGAAGAACCTCAGGGACATAGCCGGGCTCGAAAACATAAAGGTCGATGACGAAAGCCTGCATGTCATAGCCCAAAAGGCCGACGGAGCCATGCGCGACGCCCTCACCCTCTTCGACCAGAGCGTCGCCTTCTGCGGTACGGACATCCGGTACGCCGACGTCATCCGCAACCTCGGGGTCATCGATTACGAGTACAACTTCCGCCTCGTGGACGCATTCCTCGCGGGCGACTATGCGCAGGCCCTGCTGCTTTTCGACGAAATTCTTGGAAAGGGTTTCAATGCCCTTCACTTCATCAGCGCCCTAAGCGGACACCTGCGTGACCTGTTGGTAGCCCGCACAGGCGGGCTCGAAGCCCTTCTCGACCAGCCCGACTCCCTGAAGTCCCGTTACCGCAGCCAGGCAGTGCGCTGCAGCATACGATTCCTGTACGACGCCCTCGGAGTGACCGGGGAGTGCGAAGCCGGCTACAGGCTCAGTTCCAACCAGAGGCTGCTGATAGAATACGCCCTTATGAAGTTGTCCTTCCTCGTGAAGGCACCTTCGGCCGAAGTCAAGGCGGCTCCTGACGTACAGTCAGCCCCCGCCCCTGTGAAGGCCGAAGTTCCGGCCACGGCCCCGGCTCCGGAAGTCCCACCCGTCATGGACGAGATCCCGATCGAAATCATAGTGGACACCCCGAAGGCCGCTCCCGAACCGGCAGCGGAACAGGCCAAACCGGCGGAACCTGCCAAACCCGCAGGCCCAACCCCGCGGAAGAGGGGTGCCGCCGCCGCAAAACTGGCTCCGCTTTTGAGCGGGGAAAGCAAGGAAACCAAGGTCGAAGAGGTCAAGGAAGAAGCCGCTGCTGCGGACATGCTCCCCGAAGACTCGGAAATCATCGGACGCTGGAAAGAACTGGTCGCCAAGAAGGCTTCCGGCCGTCCCAGGCTGGAGAATACCCTTAACGGCGCCCTGCTTTCGGTATCCGAAGAGAATGGTTACAAGCTCCTTACCTTCGAGGTCATAAACCAGGCACAGAAGGGCTGGATCGAAGAGAAGATGCTGCGCGAACTCGAAAGCGATTACAACGCCATGCTCGGCACCAGGCGGCTGCATCTGGCAGTGAGCGTGCGTCCGGCTGCCGAAATAGAGCAGAGGATATACATGCCCGAAGAAAAGGCACAGGACTTGATGGACAAGAATCCCGAAGTCAAGCATCTGGTAAAGGATCTGGGACTCGACACGAAATAGCTCTCATATGAAACTCCGCTGCGAACATCTGGTCAAGAAATACGGCGTACGCACCGTCGTCAAAGGCGTCTCCATGGAAGTCAACCAAGGGGAAATAGTGGGGTTCCTCGGCCCCAACGGCGCCGGCAAGACCACCAGCTTCTACATGATAACCGGGCAGATAGTGCCCAACGACGGCAGGATTTTCCTCGACGATGAGGAAATCACCGGCCTGCCCATGTACAAACGCGCCCAGAAGGGCATAGGCTATCTTCCGCAGGAAGCTTCGGTCTTCCGCAAGATGAGCGTGGAAGACAACATCATGTCGGTAATGGAAATGTCCGGCATGGGAAAGACCGAGCGCAAGGAAAGGCTGGAGGACCTCATCTCGGAATTCAACCTGAGCAAGGTGCGCAAGAGCCTGGGCATACAGCTGTCGGGCGGTGAAAGGCGCCGCTGCGAGATAGCCAGGGCCCTCGCCATCGACCCGAAGTTCATCCTGCTGGACGAGCCATTCGCCGGGGTGGACCCCATCGCCGTGGAAGACATCCAATACATCATAGCCAAGCTCAAATACCGCAATATCGGCGTCATCATCACCGACCATAATGTGGGTGAGACCCTCGCCATCACCGACAGGGCCTACCTGCTTTACGAAGGCACCATCCTCCAGCAGGGCACCCCGGAGTCGCTTGCAGCCGACGACGACGTCCGCACCAAATACCTGGGCAGCGGATTCGTCCTCAAGCGTTCAGTTTCGGTGGAAAGGGCCCAGCGCGAGCACGAAGAGGCCCTGCGGGCTCAGAATGAGCAGGCAGCGGAGAGTCCGAAGGACGGAGGGGAAGACATCCCGGAAGGAATGGCATAAGGGACCACCGCCATCTCCACTCCAGGCCTGATTCCAAACCATCTGCGTTCCAAAGGGAGCATCCAATAGCCTATATGCGCCGACAGCACCCCTATCGCGGCGCCTCCGAGCAGGTCGTTGAACCAGTGACGGCCGTTGTAAACCCGCATCATCGCCACGGCGGTGGCGATGCCGTAGGCACCTGCGCCCCACCAGCCGCCATATTCGATACGCACCATCTCCGCCCCCATGAAAGCGGTGGCGGAATGTCCGGAAGGGAAAGAGTTGCGGGAGCTCCCGTCCGGCCTCAGGTCCTTCACCGTATATTTGATGGAATTCACCAGTATGCCCATCGCCGCCCATGATGTCGCTCCGGCGACAAAGTGCTCCATGAAACAGTGGCTGCCTTTCCCGAGAGCTCCAAAGCCCAGATAGGCCGCCATCGGGACATATTGCAGCCAGTTGTCGAGCGAGATTGCCCCGTACTCCGACCTGAGCCTGTCCCCGTAGTCCTTTACGGGAGTGTTGATGTTGCGGTCGTAGAAGTCCCAGTCCACCCCGGCCGCTCCCGCGGCGAACAGCACGGCCGGGGCCACGGCCTGCAGCGGAGAAAAGCGCTCCGAGCGCGGAATAACATAAGGGACACCGGCCAGGGCGCTGCTGTCGCGGACCTGGGCCCTGGCCGGCACAAGTATTGCCAGGCACAGGAATATGCATGTCAAACGTCCCATGAGGACGCAAAAGTACTAAAAAATAGTTAAATTTGCAGATATGGATAATAAAGGCATTTTCAAGGCAGGACTGGCCATCATGGCCGGTCTCATCATTTTGGGGTTATGCATCCCGGCGGCAATGAGGGTACAAGGTTCCTTCAGGCGTTCCGTCAGCGTACGCGGCCTGTGCGAACGTGAGGTCCGGGCCGACAAGGTAATCTGGCCCCTCCAGTTCAACGTGAGCGGGGACGACCTGTCCGAGGTCTATTCCAGCATTGAGAACAACAACGCGGCCGTCCTGGCTTTCCTCAAGGAAGGCGGCGTCAAGGAAAGCGAGATTTCCGTGGCCAATCCCAACATCAGCGACAAGTATGCCCAGGAATACGGCTCCAACGACCGCCGTTTCCGTTATGTCGCCAAGTCGGTGATAACCGTATGCACCGGTGAAGTCGACAAGGTCCTCGCGCTCATGAACAATCAGAAGAACCTGATCAAGAAGGGCATCGTGATGGTCTATGACTACGAAACCCATCCCACTTTCAGTTTCGAGGGCCTCAACGAAATCAAGCCCGAGATGATCGAGGAAGCCACGAAGAACGCCCGTGAGGTGGCGAAGAAGTTCGCCGACGACTCAGGCAGCCGCCTGGGCAAGATCCGTGATGCAAACCAGGGCTACTTCACAATCGAAGACCGCGACTCCAACACGCCCAGCATCAAGAAGGTGCGTGTGGTCACGAACGTGACTTATTCCCTCAAGAACTAAAGGGGCTAGAAGAATTCCTCAACGTCTTTTGCGCTCACCGGGTTGCCGCCCAGGATGAGCAGGCGTTCCACGACATTGCGCAGTTCACGTATGTTCCCGGGCCAGTTCTTGGCCTGGAGCGCCTTTATGGCCTCTGGCGAGAAGGGGACGGGGCTCTTTCCGCTTTCGGCGCATATCTGGTTCACGAAATGCTCCGTCAGTTCCGGGATGTCCTCCTTGCGTTCGTCGAGGGTGGGCACCTTGATGACTATGACGCTGAGCCTGTGGTATAGGTCTTCGCGGAAGGCTCCTTTCCTGATTTCTTCGGGAAGGTCCTTGTTGGTGGC
>CAJOQW010000002.1 GCA_905236955.1 uncultured Bacteroidales bacterium | reverse complement strand
GGATACTACAAGAACGAGGAAGCGACCAAGAATGCCTTCACTCCCGATGGCTATCTTCGCACAGGCGACCTCGGGATCATGGACAGCGACGGCTTCATTTTTATCAAGGGTCGCAGCAAGTTCATGATACTCAGTGCCAACGGCCAGAACATCTATCCCGAGGAGGTGGAGGCGGTAGTGAACAACCAGCCCTATGTGGCGGAAAGCGTCGTGGTGGACCGTGGAGGCAAACTCGTCGCTCTCGTTTATCTCGACCAAAAGGCGATGGAGAAGGCCGGACTCGGCGAAGGAGACGTCGACGGCGTGCTGGAGAACATCAGGGTGGCGGCAAACCACAAACTTCCCGTTTACAGCAAGATAATGAAGGTCGAGAACCGAACCGAGCCCTTCGAGAAGACCCCGAAGATGAGCATCAAGCGCTTCCTGTACCGTTAGCCCCGGGCCCCACAATGCGAAAAATAAGAACCCTGCACCGCGGCGCAGGGTTCATGAGGTGTTTTTGAATTCAATCCGGAACGGTTTAGGTTTCCAGACAATGCAAATATACGAAAAAAACACTTGATTATACTATCTTTTCTTTTTTGACCTTGAGATATTTCAGAAGTTTCAGGATGCGCAGGGGTTTGTCCGAGGGGTGGTCCTTAAGGTTTATCCCTATGCCTAACTTCTTGAAAATAGGTACCTTGAAGGTTTCTACGAACTCAATGAGGGTGCCGTCGGGATCTTCCACGTAGGTAAAATGCCCGTCTGTGTCTCCCATGGAAAAATCTTCGCCGCTGTCGCAGACGAAGGGATGGCCGAGGGCTTCGGTCTGTTCCTTTATGGCCGCCATCCCGCGGATGTCGAAGCACAGATGGATGAATCCCGGGTCGCCCCAATAGCGTCCTTCATAGAGTTTGCGGCCGCCTCCTTGCACCGCCTGCACCAGTTCGAGGCAGGACGTCCCGAGTACCGGCGAGAGTGGACCTTCGATCGGCCTGCTGCGCCTGAGCACCACCCGCCTCAGTTCACGTTCCCCGCCAGGCACGCCCTTGAGGTCTTCGAAGACGGCGGTCTTGTCCATGGCCACTATATCATAATCCAGGAGTTTGGAATAGAAAGCCACCGACTTGTCCATGTCGCTCACGCCTATAACGGCGCCGTCGGCTCCGCCGGTGAGCAGACTCCTGTCGTCGCCGAATACATAGCCGTCCTCCACCATTTGGAATAGGTTCCCATACAAATCCTTCATGTAGAAAGACTTGCGCCCGCATGGGGAGACCTCGACCGGGGTGAGGACATCGAGTTTCCGTGAGGTGAAGTCGGCATGGACGGCATCCACGTCCCTTGCCTTTATCTTGCCGGCAAGTATCCCGAGATCCCCGAGCCGGACTTCATCGCCGAAATAGTTGAGGGAGCGGCCTTTTGGCTGCCATATCTCGAAACCGCCGCCGCCCCTTATGTTGAGGGCTATTACCGAACGCCTCGGCTGGGGCTTGCCGCCCGTATATGGGAGCATCCTTTCTGCGACGCCGTCGGCATCCACGATCTTGATCTTGTAACCGAAGTTGTCGTAATACCATTTCCAGGCCTGCGCCACGTCGGGGACGCCTATCCCCAGCTGCTGGATTCCGCAAATCTGCTTTTTCATACCGCTGATATTCTTTTTGATAGTTTATAGTATAGGGGAAGACAGTACTTATGTATATATGCCATTAGGAGTTCGCTGCCGCCTATCATCTTGCGGTGCTTCTGCCTCTTGATGGCCTTGACGGCTATGCGTCCGCACTTGTCGGCGTCCATTCCCTTCTCCTGTCCGGGATCCATCTCAGCATGCGGGGAACCGTCGGCTTCGAGGGCGCTCAGGCTGATCCGGGTGTTGATGCGGCCGGGGATGAGGAAGGTTACCCCTACATTTGGATTTTCGAGTTCCAGGGATTCGTAGAAACCGAACATGGCGTGCTTCGCCGCAGCGTATGAAGAACGGAGAGGAAAACCAAAGAGCCCTGATATTGAAGATGTTACTGCTATTTGTACATGTTCCGAGGCAGAAATCATGTCTCCGAAGGCCTTTATCAGATACACTCCGCTAAGGAAATCGAGCTTCATTATCCTTTCATCCACCGAAAAATCCGTGTCGAGGGCCTTCGCCCTTTGCGAAATACCTGCGTTGAGCACGAAGATGTCCACATCCCCGCTTACGGATGCACGGAGCCTGTCTATTTCCGAATAGTCGGACAAATCTGCCTGCAGGGTAACAACCTCCGCTCCGAACGGACGGCAAAGCCTGGCTGTCTCATCCAATGCGCTCTCCCTGCGGCCGACGAGGATCAAATTGCAGCCTTCCATGGCGAGGTGCCTTGAAATGGCCTGGCCTATTCCGGAGCCTCCGCCCGTAACGAGGGCCGTTTTTCCTTTCAGTTGCAGCATCGTGTAATGATCAAATCATACAAATATAATCAAAATGTTCCAGATACCTGTTTTTGTGATACCGGGGCGACATCAAGGAGAACGGAATGGACTGGAAACATGTCCGCAACGACGAAAAGGACAAGGTCAATGTTTCCACCCTGTATGCGGTCCACGGCTATCCGACCAAGATCATAGTGGATCCGGAAGGGAAGATAGAAAAGGTCGTGGT
>CAJOQW010000001.1 GCA_905236955.1 uncultured Bacteroidales bacterium | reverse complement strand
GGATGAAATGAAGAAACCAGAGAATAAGGATGAAGGCCTTAAATTTGCCGTATCCTGGTTCCTGTCCGCCCTCAATATAAGCACGGATGCCATAACGGATGCAGAACTCGACACGCTGATCAGTATTATGAACAGATCAAAGCTCCTGAAAAACAGGACTTCCAAAAGGGGGATGCATAAAAAGAAGCGGTAGCCTTTCGACAATCGCCACATAAAACCCGGTAGCCACATCGCTATTCCACAATGCGGCTACCGGGTTCATCATCCAGCGAACCAGCGTCCAGACCGTGCTTTTCCTTTCTTTTGGCTGTTCCAACTTGTTAGCCATGACCTGCTTCATGCCCTGCGACTTCGACCCGGGGTTGTCCCCGCCGTACCCTTCAAGCAGGTTTATGATCCCCCATACCGCGAGCCCCGACCCGAGGGCCGTGACGACGGTGACGAGGGTAGTTACCGCACTTCCGAAGAAAGCCATAATTGTACTAAAAACCGGACTTTTAATGCATTATTGTCATCTTATTTCATGAAAGTGCCGGATGGGAATACGGTCCCGGCGGATTTATCCCGCGGGGACTTGCGCCGGTTTTTGTCTCCTCCTTTTCGTGATTTTCCCATCAGCGCTTCGTTTCCTGCCACATTAAAAAATTCTCTGCCTTTTCCGGCCGCATCACCTCCTTTGCTGCCGCCATGCTTCCACCACCCGGTGTACTTGAAGAAAGACCGTTTTCGGGAAAAGCATCCGAAAACCGTCTTTCGCCTGCTCTTTCACAAATGCGCCTTGGCTAACGCCCTTGTTCTTTGTCCCTCGGCATAGGCCGTCCCTGTCTCACCCTAAGAGTTGGCTTGAAATGAAGCGCCCACTCTTAGGGTGGGCCCGGTCCGGGCAATGCCTCGGATCTTCAGCTCCCTGCGTGATTTCCTTCGTCATCAGCTATGCCGGATCCATTCTCAATCCCACCATCGACTGAAACCCCGATCTCCCCTGCATCAAACACCTCATCCACGATGTCGCTGTCCCGCACCACCGCATGGCAGATATTCTTCACATACTTTTCCACATCGAACGCATTTCTCTTGTCGTAGTCGGAAAGCTCCTTATACCTTTGGTGCTTCGTAATATCGTACTTATCGGAAAGGAACGGCCTCACGCCCCTTAGCTGCAGGATGCATTTCCCGCCGTCCATCACGGCTATCTCGTCCTCGCTCATGAGCTGCTTCCCTGTCTTCTGGTAATTCAGCCCGTAGGACCTGCTCGTGCCTCTTGTGTCGGATGTGTTGTAAAGGTCGATGGTTTCCTTCCCCAACATTTCCGCCATTTCCTTCAAGGTCGTCTTCTCCCTGCCGCCAAGGAACAGGGTGGCATCTGTGTTTCCCTCAATGGTGTCAGCGTTGTCCTTATAGATCGCCTTTAGCTGCGACTTCGCCTGAACGATGATCGAGGCCGATATTTCACGGCTCCGGATGGTCGCTATGAGTTTCTCAAACTTCGGTATCTGCCCGATATTGCTGAATTCATCCAGAAGGCACCTCACATGGACCGGGAGCCTGCCGCCATAGACATTGTCCGCAAGGTCGCATAAGAGGTTGAAGAGCTGGGAGTACATGATCGCAACGATGAAGTTGAATGTGTCGTCCGTGTCGGATATGACCACGAATAACGCCGTGCGTTCTTCACCGATCTTCTCCAGTTCCAGCTCGTCATAGCTCGTGAGTTCCCTTAGCTCCGCAATGTCAAACGGTGCAAGCCTTGCTCCGCAGGAGATCAGTATGCTTTTGGCTGTCTTGCCGGCCGCGAGCTTATATTTCTTATACTGCCTCACCGCAAAGTGTCCAGGATTGACTTCCTCAAGGTCTGAGAACATCAGGTCGATGGAATTCGTGTAGCCCTCGTCCTCCTCCCTCGTCTCGCTCGCATCTATCATCTGGAGCAATGTGATGAAGTTCTTATCCTCATCCGGAAGCTCGTAGTAAATGTAGCCGATGTATGCGGTATAAAGAAGTCGTTCGGACTTAATCCAGAAATCATCCCCGGACTGGGCACCATCGCCCTTCGTGTTCGCCATGATCGTGTTCACAAGCTTCAGGATGTCCTTCTCGCTCCTGATATACTCAAACGGGTTATAGTGCAT